>CAVGTD010000032.1:11744-26064 GCA_963632215.1 Clostridiales bacterium | reverse complement strand
CTGGCTTCCGTATGCCCACGAAAGAGGAATTTCAAGAGCTAATAAATAAGTGTACCTGGACTTGGGACTCTTCTCATGAGGGGTATTTGGTAACTGGCTCTAATGGAAACAGCATCTTTCTCCCGGCTTCGGGCTACCGCCGCGGGAGCACCCTCCTCGATCAGGGCTCGAACGGCTACTACTGGTCGAGTACGCTCTATTCCTACGGCCGCAACAACGCGTACAGCCTCTACTTCGTCAGTAGCAACCGCTGCGTCTTCGACAACAGCCGTTGCTACGGCTTCCCCGTTCGCCCCGTCGCAGAACCATAGATGTGCGACTGCACATCTATAGAGCGATTTATCGCTCTTCTTGCGTCGAAGACGCCTTTAAGGGTGGTTCAGGCGTATCAGAAAGGGCTATTACCACTTGACGTGAGAGTGGTAATAGCCCTTTATCAGATAATGAACTTATCAAATGTCGTACAAGTCTTTACTTACTACATAATTACTCCTTGACCTCTGCCACAGCACGGATTGAACGGCCGTAGTAGCTTATTGACGTGCAAACCTCGGTATAGGACGTAGAGAAGTTGAACGCACAGGCTCTGTTCTTGCTGCCGGGCGTACTTGTCCAGTACCAGCCGTCGGACCCAACGTTGTCGGTGCTTTTCGCTATGCAGAAGCCAGCCGCGGGGAGGAATATCTCATTGCCGTTGGTCTTGGAAGCTATGGCGTAGCCAGCCTTTCCGTTTACCTTGGTCCATGTCAGGGTGCAATTGGCATAAAGTTCCTCCATTTCGGTTTGTGTCGGCATACGCACACTGTCTCCCCAATTCACGGTGGCGGCATCTTCCTCTGCGGTGAGGTTGCCCTCGTGTTCTACGTTGTACAAGGCATAGTAATCGCTCTTGTAGTTGTCCTTTTTAGCCGTATCACCCCAAGCGAAGTAGTCGCCGTATTCTTCTGCGCTTGTTGCGCCAATGTTTGTCTCAGCCCAGAGTAGTCCGGAGGGCAAGCCGAGGTCTACGAAACGATGGCCGTTGATTTCGCGTGAGCGGTCGGACGTTTCTTCGCCGAGAGTGGTGGCTGAGCATACGTTGCCGTAGAACGTTTCGCCCAACAGGCGGACGTAGAGGCGATAGTAGTACGTAGTGGCGCGCGTCAGGCCGGAAAGATTGACCGTTTTGCTGCCGTAACCCGCGGCGAGCGCCAACGTATCGTCGTCGACAGACGGCTCTACATTCAGGGCAGAATAGCACACGCCGATAACAGGCGAGTTTACCACTCCGCCAATGCCCTCGCTAAGAGCGACAGAACCTGAAACGGTGAAGCCCTTGGCCGTGACGTTTGCGGCAGGAGAAGTGGTAATGTTGAAAAATCCGTTGCCGGCACTGAACGTCACCGAGTCAACCGAGGCGGAAGAAAGAGCCTTAACCGTGCCGTTGTTCCAAACGTAAATGTTGTGCTGTGCAAAACCCTGCGTAAGCACAGACGTGAGGAGCAGGGAGAAAAGAAGAGTAAAAAGTTTTTTCATAACGATTTGGATGCGTTGTTTGCTGTTGATTTAAAATGCGGTTATTCGGCCACGGCACGGACCGTGCGACCGAAGTAGCGGTAGTATGAGCTGACAAGGAAACGTCCGTTAAACGAGGCGAGCGTATATGCGCTGCCATCTCCGCTGGGCGTGCTTGTCCAGTAGGATACTGCTGTTCCAAAGTTACTGAGATCACTTCCCTTTCGGTATCCGGCAGCGGGAAGGAAAATTTCGTTGCCGTTCGTCTTCGACGTTACCTTGTAGCCAGCCACTTCGTTGACCGTGGCGGCAGTCCAGGTGCAATTGTCACGAAGTTCCTCCATTTCGCTTTGCGTCGGTATGCGGCAGCCTTCGCCCCAATTGGCGGTGGCGGCGTCTTCATCGGCGAGAAGGTTGCCAGAATAGGCTTTGCCTTGCCACACCGAGTTGGTGTCTGCATACACCTCCTTAGCAATCGTTTCGCCCCAAGCGAAGTAGTCACCAGCTTGCTCTGCGCTTTCTGCACCCACGTTAGTCTCCGCCCACAGAATGCCCGAGGGGAGGTCAAGGTCTACAAAGCGATGGCCATTGATTTCCTTGGAATGGTCCACAAGTTCGCTTGTCGTAAAGGTGCACACGTTGCCATAGTAAACTTCGCCGAGAAGGCGTACGTAGAGACGATAAGAATAAGCGGTGTTGCTCGCCAGGCCAGACAGTGTGGCCGTCTTTTCGCCATAGCCAGCGGAAAGAGCCAGCGTATCGTCGACGACGAGCGGTTCCTGATTGTCGGCGGAGTAGCAAACGCCGATGACGGGAGGCTTTGACAGTCCCGTTACGCCATCTGCAAGCTGCACAGAGCCGGAGATGCCGACATTGGTCGTACGGACGTTTGTGGCAGGAGCGGTGGTAATCAGGAAAAGTGCGTTAGCACCGCCGAACGTGACAGAGTCCACCGAAGCAGCGGACTTGACATCCACATAGCCGTTGTTCCACACCAGCATATTGCGTTGGGCAAGAACCTGCGTCAGGGCAGAGGATAGAAAAAGAGAGAAGAGGAGAGTAATTAGTTTTCGCATAACATTGTTAGAATAGTTTCAAGTCTGTTTGCTATTGTGTTTCTTAGCCGCGGTTACTTGCGAGTTACTTCACGAGAACCTTCTGACCGCCTACCACGTACACGCCTTGCGGCACGGCCGTTTCCTTCAAACGCTTTGCAGACACGCCCCGTCCATCAAGAGAATAGGCGGCAGACTTATCGGAAGAAGAAAGCGAAGCGTTTTTAATGCTCGTAGTAGCAATAGGACCGCGCACTGTTTCGGGAGAGGCGGCATCGCCTACGAGGAAGGCCGAGAACGGCGTGAGCATGAACGAGGGCTGTTCCGTCTGAAGCGTGAACACGTCCGTCGACACATTATATATATAATAAGGACTGGAGCCAGAAACGCTTGCCACCGTGCCGTTGCCGCAGAAGCCCTTTGCAATGGATGCACTGGATTGAGAGGAGGGGAAGCGCAGCGTCACCGTCTTGCCCAACCACGCTTGAGGCACTCCGAGCAGGTAAGCCCCTGCGGAGCGTTGGGCGGTCTGCTTGAAATTCCCGTCGGCATAGGCATAAAGGGAAAGGTCGTCAGCGCTTGCTTGCGCCGCCAAAAGTCCGTTCACGCTCAACCGTTGCAAAGCTGAGGGGAAACAGACGGGCAGCAACGTATTTGCAGGAAACGAAAGCGAAAGCCACACAGGCACATCGGCACTGAGCGAGGGGGCTTCGCCGCAAGCGCCTTCTTGGTTGGCACGGAAAAGCACGGCATCGCCGCTTTGAAGTTGCGCTGCCACATCGTTGGAGAGTTGTTCGTCAGCCTCAACGGCTACCAGAAGCGGCAATCCCCATGCGGTGCGGTATGCCGCAAGCGACTGGACGGGGGCAAGCACGTGAATGTCTGTATCATCGAAAACAGAGGGGAGAAGCGTGGGCGGAACGGTAGACTGCGCCACAATATAGTCTACGTTGGCAAGCGAAGAAAAAGCGTGGCTGTTCACCATCGTCACATCTGCGGGCAGAGTAAACACGTGCGAGGGTAAGCCCTCGATGGCGGCAAGGAGCATTGTGCCGTTGGCAGTGTACAAGCCGCCGTCCAAACTTTTGTAAGCCGAATTGCCCGAAGCCACTTGCAAACTGGCCAGATTGGCGCAGCCCTTGAGCGGAGCTACCGCCGCGTCGGGTTCAATCACTTGAAGCGAAGTGATGTTCACGCCCGAGGGCAAAGCGGCGCAAAACTGCGCAATGTCGTTGAGGGCGTATGTGCCGGCTTGGTAAGTGTCGGTTGAGCCGTTCGCCGTCACGGCGATTGTCAGCTTATTGTCGCTGCCGTGAGCGATAGACACTTGGAAAGACGAAGCGTTTTGCGAATTGGTGAAAGTGTATTTCTCGTCGCTGCCCATCTTCACGATGATGCTGCCGTCCTTTTTCAGGTAAAGTTGGAAACCGTTATCATAGCTCACGCCGAGTGGCTCCGTACCCGTGGCAAGGAGCGAGGAACCCCATTGGTTGAACGAGCTGCCGTCAGTGGTCACGTTGAGCGACACCTGCCATTGCTTGCCCTGCACGAGAGCGTTGGATAAAGGGACATTGGTGCAGTTCTCTCCCATTCCTTTGATGGTGTCGCTCAGCGTTACGGACGATTTAGCCCAATCGGTGAGCGAAGCGGGGATAGTGAGCGAGGTTAGCGAAGTGTTGCCGTTCAGAGCCGTAGCGGAAAGTCCCGTGATAGGATGTCCCTCGTAGTTATCGGGTATAATCAGTTCTCCCTCGCCGCTCACTGCCTCGGTGAGACATATTTCGCCATTGTCAGAGAGCGTGTACTTGAACTGCCACGCACCGAACGCGAGCGTTTCGGGCAGAGCCACTTGGAAGTGAGCCGTATAAACGCCGCTCTCGGGGGCGCGGAAACGAAGGAAGTTGCCGTCTACCCAATCCTCAGGCACGCGACGGTTGTACTTGTCGGTCCAGTACACTTGGTAGCCGTCGGCTGGATAGGCGCGAAGCACCACATCCTCGTCCACGCTGTAAGTATAAGTGTCGGGCTGGCCGTTAGCGTCGGCCGTTCCATGGCCCGAGCCATCGGTCTGCACAGTGACGGTGCAGGCGGAACTGCTCGAAGAAGTGACATTAAGAGGAATGTCGTAGACCATTCGGTACGTTTCGGCCTTGGCGGGCATCGCACCCGTTGAAGCGTCGTAGCCCTTAGCCCATGCGCCGTCGAAACGCAGACGAATGTGGGTTACGCCCTCGGGGACGGTGTAAGGGATAAGCACTTTGAGCGTATAGTCGTTGAGTGCACCATTTGAGGCAGACTCCTTTGTACCGTACGCTTTGACGAGTTCGTCAGTATCGTTGAAGTCGCCGTCGACGTTCCAATCGGCGTAAGCGGAGAGGTTGCAGTAGTCAAGACCGCCGCCGCTCGTCCAATGGAGCGTCACCTCACTGCCCTTGGCTGCATTGACCACCGACGTGACGTGGCAAAGCGTTTCGGGGCAACTTTCGGCATTGTAAATATTGCGTTCGTCACCGCCGTTCTGCGCCACGGCGATAGCGGCGAGATACTGACCGTAGCTCTTCACGTCGGCAATGTCCTGCAAGTTCTCCGCGGGCATACCCCATTTGTTCACAATGAAGTGAGCCGTAAACGTGGCGGCAGCCGCACCGTAATAGGTATACTCATTGTCCGTACCGACTACGTTTCCGGCAGCGTCTGTCCAGTTGAGGAAGTCGTAGCCCGAAGCCGGCACTGCTTTCATTGTCACCTCGTCGGTATTGGTCACGCTCGCAGAGCTGCTGCCCTCGATGCTCACACTTCCCTGACTGGCATCGGCCGACTTTGCCTCGACGGTACGCGGCTCGGTGATGTTGTCCTTGATGGTCAGTTGGTATTTCAGCACGGTGCCGTCACTCAGCGTCAGCACCACCTGCGCCTTTCCGGTGGAAGCCGTCGAGGGGATAGCCACTGTGAGCGTGCTGAATGTTTCGTCGTCCGAAATCGTGCCGTCGAGATTGAGGTCGATGCCGACGGTGGCTGTTACTCCCTCGGGAAGAGCCTGCAAGGGAACATCGTACGACGAGCCGCGCACGGCTGATTGGCTGAGCGAAGCGGCAAGGTCGGTCGTCATGTAACGGTAGAGGTGGTAGCGGTTGCCGCTGCCGTCGGTGAGCAAGGCAAAATACTTGCCGAACAAACCCGTTGCCACATCGGCCGTGTTGCCCTCAGGCACATTGCTGTATGAGAGCGAGGCATTGTGCGCCCATGCCCAATCCACGTCGAACCACGCAGGTTGCGAGGCGTTGTTGTCGAGGTTGTTGAAGAACGTTTCCCAACGGCTGCGGTAGAAGTCCTTGACCATGCCGCCCCACTCTCGGTAGGAATAGTCGCGCAAGCCGCCCCATTCGCTCTGGTCGCGGTCGCCCCAGGTAGTGATGAGCGTGCGGGCGTTGTTGAGTTCGAGCCACTGGCGGTCGCTCTCGGTAGTACCCTCTGCTTCGTCGGCAATGGCGCGCGCCATCTGCGTCCAACGCCCGAGCATAAAGTTGCGGTTGGTGTTGAGGAGTTTGTCCACGTCGGTCAGCAGGTCGAGGTATGCGTCGCGACGGGCGGCGTATGCGGTTTTGTCGCCCGAGGTATGAGCCTCGTTGATGGCTTTGAGAAGGTAGTAGCCATAGTCGGTCAGAGCCTGACGGGCAAAGTCGGTGAGGTCGTAGCTGTAATTCTCGCCGCTAAGCGAGCCGTTGGCCTGCAAGAGCAGGTAAGCAGCGTCGGCCACCTGTTGGGCATCGTAGAAGATGTCCGTGCCACCCCAACTCGACACGCTGCCCACGCTCAGGGCAGGACGGGCGCAAAGCACGGCTTCCTGAGGCCCTTGGAGTGACGTTTCGCAGTTGAGGGCTGAGTTGCGCACCTTTTCCCAAGCAGCTTGGGCGTTGTCGTTTTGCGCGCCGTAGCGGCTCACGGCATAGTCGGCGAGCCACGTCTTTGGATCGGGCTTCGAGGCGAGCCACGGGAGTTCGAAGAGGGCATCGTAAAGCACGGGCACTTGTTCTATGGCTTCGGGCGTTGCGCCGATACCCTTTACGTTGCTGTGAGCTGATTTCTGGTCGAAGAAGTCGGTCATTTCCTTTGACAAACGGCCGAAGAGTCCCGTGCGTCCGCCGAAGTTGGGCAATGCGCAATATACGGCATCGTGTCCCTGATAATCGCCGAAATGGCTGTGCGCATCGCTGAAAAGGTCGAGAACGATGAGTCTGCCTTTCTCCACCTTGGAAAGCACGTTGTACTGTGCGCCGCTCCACTGCCAGAACTGGATGACCCACTTGGCGTTGGCGTTCGCTTTGGTCATAGCGGCTGCAAGTTGGGTATAGGCCGAAGCCACGTCGATGCCGTCGGTGTTAGCTCCCTCGTGGAAGGGGTCCATACTGTAATATGTAGACGTGCCCATCACCTCTGCAAGCCGGGCGTAGTACTTCTCGGAGATTTCGGTGAATGCAGTTGAGTTGGGGTCGAGGATGTAGGGGCGTACAAAGTTGCACCAGTTACCCTGGTTGTTTGCTTTGTAGCCTTTTTTGCTCTCGATGTCGCTCGGCACCATACCGGCGTATCCGGGCAGCACGGGCTCCATACCAAGTTCGCGTTCGCGGGCAAGGATGTTCTTAGCCAGTGTTTCCTGACGTTTGTACCACCAGTCGGGGTTTGCTCCGCCCCACCCTTGCAGGTTGTTCATGCCCCACCACGCTTGAAAACACGGACCGGCGATGAAGTTGTTGGCCTCAGCCTGTGTATACCCCAGGTCCTCAGTGAGGAGTTTGTTCCACACCACGTCGAGACCGACAATCTGCAAAGGCATATTGATGCCGTGGAGCGCCATCCAGTCAATCTCCTGCTGCCAACGCTCCCACGTCCACGTGGACATGGAGTAAGAGAATGTGCAGTAGTTTAGGTAGTAGCGGTAGTCTACGCTGCTAGTGTGCGTTTCCTCGGCCGTGGGCAGAGGCAGCGAGGCACTGGCGAGGTCGGTGGTGAGGTTGTTCCACGCGAGGTTGATGTGCGCCACGTGGTTCAAGTACCAGTTGATGCCGGTGGTGACGGCGAGCGTCGAGCTGCCCTTGATACAGGGCTTGCCGTCGGAAGAGGTGAGGACGAACACGTCCTTGCCGTTGGACGAGAGACTCTCGTCTATCACGGTCACGAAGCGGTCGGCCGTGCCCGTTCCGCCAATGCGGTTGAGCAGGGCCGTGACGGCCGCAGGGTTGGTTGTTGCCGCAAAACTAAACAAGCCGCTCACGCAAAAAAACGTCAGCGCAAGCAGCAAGGAGCGGAGGTGGACTGAATGGGATTTCATAGGGACTATGGTGTATTATTTATTTCGTGTAAGGGGAAAAGGCCGGCAAAGTCAATGGACGGCAGACTTTTCAAGAAGTTTCGAGGCGAGGAAGTCGGCCGCATGGACAATGCTCACGAGGGGCGACTTGTCGAGGGCGGCATAGAAAGCATAGCGCTGCGCAGTGCCGTTCTCGCCCATGTCGAACATACCCATGTGCCAGCGTATGGCGAGCATTTCTTCGGGTTTGAGGCGTATGTACCAGCCCAGCATCAGGCACGACTTCTCGCCGTGGCCAAGGGGAAAGTCGTCCTTAATCTCATAGCCGGGATACGACACCCACTTGTTGTTCTCGTCCTTTTTCCAACGGGTTGTTTTGTGGTAGAGTTTCACTTTGCAAAGGTCGTGGAAAAGGGTTGCGATGGCGATGCTCTCCATCGACACCTCGCCGTCGAAAGGCGACGTGCCGTCCTTGATGGGCTGCTCAGCCACTTCGGCGTAGAGCTTGCAGGCCGTACGGAACACGTTAATAGAGTGTTGGCACAAGCCGCCGTCCTCGTTGAGGTGGAAGTTGGTGGACGAAGGGGCGGTGTAGAAGTCGGTCTTTTCGAGATAGGCCAATATGCCGTCCAAGCCCTCGCGCTTGATGTTTTCTTTGCAGAGGCTTATGAACAAGTTTTTGTTCTCTTCAATTTGCTTCGCTGTCATGGTATTCAGGTGTTTAAGGTTGCTCTGTCAAGGCTGTTTCGTCAAGAGTAAGTCCCATATTCCGGGCGCGTTCGATGACGAAGGCGAGAGCCGGCTCATGTTCGTTGGGTACCTTGCCGTCGAGGATGGCGTCTTTAAGCGCGCTCTTCAACGCCCCCACTTGCTGACAGGGCGAGAGGTTGAAGAGACGCATTATCTCCGCACCGTCAACGGGCGGTTGGAAGTTGCGTATGCGGTCTTTCTCCTCGATGTCGACGAGTTTGCGGCGCACGGTCTTGAAGTTGTTGAGGAAATTCTTCTTGCGCTGCTCGTTCTTGCTGGTGATGTCGGCCTCGCAAAGGAGCATGAGGTCGTCGATGTCGTCGCCAGCCTCAAAGAGCAAACGGCGCACGGCGCTGTCGGTCACTTCGTCGTCGGCAATGGCGATGGGGCGCATGTGCAGCCCGACGAGTTTCTCAACGTATTTCATGCGCTCGTCAAGTGGGAGCTTGAGACGGCGGAACAAGGGCTTCACCATCTTCTCGCCAAGGTAGTTGTGGTTGTGGAACGTCCAGCCCACGGCTGGCTCCCATCGTTTGCTGCGGGGCTTGCCTATATCGTGGAGCAGAGCCGCCCAGCGCAGATAGAGTTTATCGCTTTTTGCAGCCACGCTGTCAAGCACTTCGAGCGTGTGGTAGAAGTTGTTCTTGTGCGACTTTCCGTTACGTGTCTCTACGCAGTCGAGGCGCGACACCTCGGGCAGTATGAGGTCGAGCAGCCCGCAGCGTTGCAAGTCGATGAAGCCGCGCGAGGGTGTCTGACTCATTATTATCTTGTTGAGCTCTACAATGATGCGCTCCGCACTGATGATGGAGATGCGTTCGCGGTTGCGTTCGAGGGCGTCGAACGTTTCGTCTTCAATAAGAAATTTGAGTTGGGTGGCAAACCTCACGCAGCGCATCATGCGCAGGGGGTCGTCGCTGAACGTAATGTCGGGGTCGAGAGGGGTGGCTATGATGCCGTCCTGCAAGTCGCGGATGCCGTCGAAGGGGTCTACGAGTTCGCCAAGGCGGTCGGCGTTGAGGCAAACGGCCATGGCGTTGATGGTGAAGTCGCGGCGGTTCTGGTCGTCTTCGAGCGTGCCGTCCTCTACGA
The DNA here is from genome assembly GCA_963632215.1 of Clostridiales bacterium. Lineage (GTDB taxonomy): Bacteria > Bacteroidota > Bacteroidia > Bacteroidales > Bacteroidaceae > Alloprevotella. The sequence continues at coordinate 16,365 of CAVGTD010000032.1, read as the reverse complement.
CGGGCTTGCGCGAATCGTGCGTGTAACTTTCCTTGCGCGCCCCCACAAACTCCACCTCGTGGTTGTGCCACTTCACCTGCGCCGTTCCGAAGTTGCGGAACACCGAAAGGTGCGCGCCGCGCCCAAGCCGTTTGGCGAATGCCTCAGCCATTGCGATGCCGCTGCCCACCACAACTACGTCGATGTCGTTCGTGGGGCGTTGCAGGAAAAGGTCGCGCACGTAGCCGCCCACAAGGTAGCATTCCAGGCCAAGTTCGTCGGCCGTAAGGGTAAGTTTATGGAACAAGCTGCTGTCAAGCGCTTCAACAATCTCTTCTCGGGTAAGAATCTTCATCCTCTCTCTCTTCAAATATTGCTTTTCCGTAGTCCGTGCAATACAACGAAAAGGTGCAGCCCCAAGCGGAGGCCCACCTTTCCCCGTATCACGTTCTGTTGTTCATAAATCGTGGATTATCGCTGCGCTAATAGCCGTAACTGTAACGGATGAGACGCAGCGTATAGGTTGCGTTGTTGTCGTAGTCGTTCACGCGGAGCGTCATGTAGTCGTTGTCGTAGGTGCTGATGTACGCGTCCATACTCACGTAGTAGTCCTTGGGCGGGAATGTGAACTGCAGTGTGCGTCCGCTAAGCCGCCAATAGCCCGTTTCGTGGAAGTTGTCGGAACCGTACGACTCAAAGTCGCCGTTGCCGTAGAGTGTCCAGCGGTCGCCCTGACGATAAGGGCAGTTGCTCCATCCGGTCACTTCGACCACGCGCCAGTATCCCGACACGTCGCGGCGACTGTCCCACCAGTCCTCGTCGCAGCTCAGGAGCGACAACGTGCTGAAAAGGACTACCGCCCAGAGTGCCACTTGCTTTGTCAATGTTTTCATCATGATTGTGCTTTATGGTGTAGTGTTTCCTGTTGCGCCGTGCTTTCGGTGGCACAGCCTATCAGTTGCAAAGATAAGCAACATTGGCAAAACGCTTGCACATTGCGCTTGATTAATACGGATTTGCGACACGCCAAGCCGCCGCATACGAAAGTAATTTGTACTTTTGCAATCATTTGGGCAGAACACACAACTAAGCACAACTATTCCTAACAACTACTGCAATGCACGGTCCGAAACGCCCTGTCTCCCCCACCCTCGGTGCATTGCCGCTACTCCCCACACAATATTCAGAGCACAGCACGAACTATGAACAGCAAGTTTGAAGACAGTCCGCAATCCTCCTTTTCCCTTATAGCCGATTTCGACGGCGAAATGAAAGCCCTCCTCGAAACCCCGTTCGACAGCACGCTGCCCGCCCTTCCTCTGCGCAACATGATGTTGTTCCCCGGCACGGTAGGCTCGGTCAACGTGGGGCGGCCAATGAGCGTAAAGGTGGTCAACCAGTCGCTCAAGAAGGGTTCGCTCATTGCCGTGATAGCACAGAAGAACGGCGACGTGGACGACCCGGAGCGCAAGGATGTCTACGACGAGGGAGTGGTGGCCCGCGTGATGCGCACCATCGAAATGTCGAAGGGAAGTTGCATGGCTATCCTTCAGGCTTACGGGGCTATCCGTCTGGGCAAGTTCCAACGCCGCCGTCCCACCATCCGCGTGGAGGTGGAGCCGGTCAGCGAACTGGCATACGAAAAGGACGACAAGGAATACAACGCAATGGCTGAGAGTTGCCGCGACGCCATGGTGGAGCTGCTCCAGCTTAGCGACGGGCCGCGCGCCAAGGAGGCGGCGTTCGCCATCCGCAACATCTCGCATCCGGCGTTCCTAATCAGCTTCATCTGCTCAAACATTCAGATTTCGCAGGACGACCGCTACAACCTGCTCACCATGCACGACGGCAAGGACCGCGCCATGAAGCTGCTGCAAATCATACAGCGCGAGCTGCAATACGCCAAGATTAAGCGCGACATTCAGGACCAGACGCGCACTGAACTCGACAAGCAGCAGCGCGACTACTTCCTGCACCAGCAAATAAAGAACATTCAGGACCAGCTCGGCGAGGGCGAGGACAACGACGTGGCGGAACTTAAAGCCAAAGCAGAGAAACTCACATTTCCCGAAAAGATACGTGCGGCGTTCGACCGCGAGCTGAGCAAGTTCGAGCACATCAATCCGCAGTCGCCCGACTACAACGTGCAACTCTCGTACCTGCAAACCATCCTCGCCCTGCCTTGGGGCATCTCCACCACCGACAACCTGAACGTAAAGAACGCGGAGAGCGTACTAAACCGCGACCACTACGGCATGGAGAAGGTAAAGGAACGCATCCTTGAACACCTCGCTACGCTCCGCTACCGCAAGTCGGACAAGTCGCCCATCCTCTGCCTCGTAGGCCCTCCGGGCGTGGGCAAAACGTCGCTCGGGCGCAGCATCGCCGAAGCCCTCGGACGCAAGTACGTGCGCATTTCGCTGGGCGGCGTGCACGACGAAGCGGAAATACGCGGACACCGCCGCACCTACGTGGGAGCCATGCCGGGGCGCATCATCAAGGGCATCGCAAAGGCGGAGTCGTGCAATCCGCTCTTTGTGCTCGACGAGATCGACAAGGTGTCGGAAAACAACTACAACGGCGACCCTAACAGTGCCTTGCTCGAAGTGCTCGACCCGGAACAGAACAGTGCGTTCCACGACAATTACCTCGACCTCGACTTCGACCTTTCCAAGGTCTTCTTCATTGCTACGGCAAACAGTCTGCAAACCATCCCGCGCCCCCTGCTCGACCGTATGGAGGTGATTAACGTAGAGGGCTACCTCACCGAGGAAAAGAAAGAGATTGCCCGCCGCCACCTCATTCCCAAGGAGCAGAGCGAGTTTGACTTCGGCAAAGGCGAGAAACTCAAGTTCACGCCTTCGGCTACAGAGTTTCTCATTGAGAACTACACTCGCGAGAGCGGCGTGCGCCAGCTCGAAAAGCAGATCAACAAGATTTTCCGAAAGGTTGCCTACCTCGCCTCTACGAGCGACGACGAGAGCATGCCGTTCGGGGGAAAAAGCCTGCGTCCGGCGGACATCGAACAATTGCTCGGCAAACCGCTGTTCACCCGCGACCACTATCAGGGCAACGGCTACGCTGGTGTCGTGACGGGACTTGCATGGACTTCCGTAGGCGGCGAAATCCTCTTTATCGAGACGAGCGTCAGCCGCAGCAAGGGGGCGAAACTCACCCTTACGGGCAACCTCGGCGACGTGATGAAGGAGAGTGCCGTGCTTGCGCTGGAATACATCAAGGCGCACGCCAGCACGTTGCGGCTCGACTACCGAATATTCGACCATTGGGGCATCCACATCCACGTGCCTGAGGGTGCCACGCCCAAGGACGGCCCTTCGGCCGGCATCACCATCGCCACGTCTATCGCCTCTGCACTGACGCAGCGCAAGGTGCGCGACCACATCGCCATGACGGGCGAGATAACGCTTCGCGGACGGGTGCTTCCCGTGGGCGGCATCAAGGAGAAAATCCTCGCCGCCAAGCGAGCCGGCATCACGGACATCATGATTTCTGAGGAGAACCGCAAGGACGTCGAGGAAATCAACGCCCGTTATGTGGAGGGGGTGAAGTTCCACTTCGTCAAGGACGTGCAGGACGTGCTTCGCTTTGCGCTGCTCGACGAAAAGGTGGACAACGCCATCGACCTCACCGAGGGACTTGACGATGATGACACTTCCGCATCATCCCCCAAAGCCGGCAACCACGACGACAGTGTCGCCGCCCGCCTGCTCAAAGGAAAACAATAAACACGTTGCGGACACAACTACTATATATATAGCTCTAACAAATCCCCGTTCAGTATTCAATTCGGGACATCTATCACTTACCCCTCATGAAAAGATTGAACCTAATGGCAACCTTGCTGGTTGTCATGATTAGCAGCCTCTTCGCTGCCAGTTGCTCCTCGGCAGACGAGAGCCGCATCTTCTGCACGCTCTATGCCGACAACGTCAGCGCAAACGTCATAGAAAACGACAAGGGCATCACGACGGAAGCCTATTTCGACTCCCTCAACCAAAAGCTACAAGGATGCAACGGTTGGTACAGCGATGCCAAGTCCGCGCAGGAAAGCCTTACGCTCGTTGCCGACAAAGCCGTCAGCGAGTTTGAGCAGACCGGTATGCCGGGCATTAGCTTCTACGGACGGTTCACCGTTGGCTACCAGGTGAAAGGCGCAGCCGGAAAGATCGCACTTAAAGAGTACACAAACAAGTCACTCGACAAAACCGACCTCACGAAAGCCCTCACGAAGATTGCCGCCGCCAATCCCGACGGTTTCACCGTTGATGCCACCACGCTCGAACCCATCACGAAAGGCTTTGCCGTTTCCGTTGAGGCGACGCAAAACAGTTTCGGCGCAGAGGGACTTTCCAAGGTGATAGACTACGTCACCACCCACGATGGCATAAACGCCTACGGCGGCTGGCTCAACTCTGACAACAACGCCTACTATTACGATGCCACCATCGTTTGCGAAACGCGCGAAGAGGCCGAAACTTTTGGTCGCCTCAACCACCAGACGGCAATCTTCGACCTTGAAAACTTGGAGGAAATTAGGCTTTGAAAAGCAAAAGAATCTGTCAAAATATGCGACAAACCGAAGAACGATACATCAGTCTGCTTACCGATTTCGGGTTCAAGC
>CAVGTD010000032.1:0-11135 GCA_963632215.1 Clostridiales bacterium | reverse complement strand
AAGAATACGAGGACAGTCTGAAAGCCTATCGCGACATCAAAAACTCTATTGACACAGCTCATGAAGACGGAGTATTAGAGGGCATGAAAAAGGGCATGGAAAAGGGCATGAAAAAAGGAGTTGTAAAAGAACGAGTTCGACTCATCAGACGTCTTTTTCAAGAAGGATTTAATAAGGAGCAAATAGCCAAGATTATGGGTATTTCTATGAACGAAATAGAAATGTTTAATCAATAGAGCAGGACTATGGGCAGCGAAACGATTTCCGAAGCCAATGGGCTTACCATTGAGAAAATCAAACGATATCAATAAGCCTATCCCTAAGCCCCTATAGAAACGACAATAAAAACAACAAGTACGATGCCACTCACCTTTGAGTTACAACATACCGACGGCGGCGCACGCGCTGGCCTCATCACTACCGACCACGGACAAATCCACACGCCTATATTCATGCCGGTCGGCACGCTGGGAAGTGTCAAGGGCGTGCACCTGCGCGAGCTGAAAGACGACATCAACGCCGAAATCATCCTCGGCAACACCTACCACCTGTACCTGCGCCCCGGGCTTGACATCATTGAGAAAGCCGGCGGACTGCACCGTTTCAACGGCTTCGACCGTCCTATGCTGACCGACAGCGGCGGCTTTCAGGTGTTCTCGCTCTCGGGCATACGCAAACTCACCGAAGAGGGGTGCGAGTTCCGCTCGCACATCGACGGCAGCAAGCACTTCTTCTCGCCCGAACGGGTAATGGACATTGAGCGCACCATAGGGGCTGACATCATGATGGCTTTCGACGAATGCCCTCCCGGCACGGCCGACTACACCTATGCCCGCAAGAGCCTCAACCTCACTCACGGCTGGATGAAGCGATGCTGGAAGCGTTTCAACGAAACGCAGCCCAAGTACGGCTACCATCAGGCTCTCTTCCCCATCGTGCAGGGATGCGTCTACCCCGACCTTCGCCGCGAGAGCGCGCAGTTCATGAGCGATTTCGGGGCTGAGGGCTACGCCATCGGCGGTCTGGCCGTGGGCGAACCGGCGGAGAAAATGTACGAGATGATTGAGGTGGTCAACGACATTCTGCCGACCGATCGCCCCCGCTACCTCATGGGCGTGGGTACGCCGGTCAACATTCTCGAAGCCATTGAGCGCGGCGTGGACATGTTCGACTGCGTGATGCCTACGCGCAACGGGCGCAACGCCTGCATCTTCACCGCCGAAGGCATCATCAATATGCGCAACAAAAAGTGGGAGGACTGCTTCGAACCGGTCGACCCCATGGCGCACTGCTTCGCCGACGTGCAATATACCAAGGCTTACCTGCACCATCTCTTCAAGGCAAAGGAACTCCTAGCCATGCAGATAGCCTCTATCCACAATTTGGCATTCTACCTGTGGCTCGTCCGCCAGGCCCGCGAGCAAATTATCGCCGGCACATTCGCAGCGTGGAAGGCCTCGATGGTCGAAAAACTCACCCGAAAGCTCTAACTCCGCACTCAGTGCGGCAGGCACCCTCTCATCCGCAAGCTATTTATGTCGAAGCTGAAACATATTCTTTCGAAAGCGAAACGCTATTTGTTCGCCCCCCTGCGCAGCAAGCGCGGCAAGGGGGCGGCGAACGGCAGTACCGCTGCGCGCCGCGACAAAAGGGGGCGCAAGCCGCTGCTCGGGCGACTCGACAGGTACATCGTCACCAAGTTCATCACCACCTACCTGTTCCTCATCGCCATCATCATTGTCATTGCCGTCATCTTCGACTTCAACGAGAACATCGACAAGCTCACTCAGAGCCATGCCTCGCCGCTGAAAATCGCTCAGTACTACGGCAATTTCGTACCCTACTTCGCCAATCTGTTCAGTCCCTTGTTCGTATTCATCGCCGTCATTTTCTTCACGTCGAAGCTCGCCGACAAGTCTGAGATTATCGCCATGAAGAGCACGGGCATGAGCTTCAGGCGGCTGCTGCGCCCCTACATGTTCACGGCGTGCCTCATCGCCGCAAGCAGCTTTGTCCTGGGGGCTTACGTCATACCCAAGAGCAACGTGGCGCGCGTCAACTTTCAGAACAAGTACATCAAGAAGAAAACCGACATCACCTCCGTAGACAACGTGCAGATGCAGGTCGACACGGGCGTGGTAGCCTACATCACCCACTTCGACAACGTGACGAAGAGCGGCTACGGTTTCTCGCTCGACAAGTTCGTGGAGAAAAAGCTCGTGTCGCACCTCACGGCGCAGAGCATTCAGTACGACACACTCTCGGACCGCCGCTTTTCGTGGACACTGCGCAACTACGAGGTGCGCACGCTCCGGGGCAAGCGCGAGGTAATCACCAACGGCGAGAAACTCGACAGCATCATCGTGATGGAGCCAAAGGACTTCTTCTACGTGCGCGGCCAGCAGGAGACGATGACACTCCCCGAACTGCGTGAGTTCATCGCCCGCCAGCAGCTGCGCGGAGCCGACAACGTAAGTACTTTCGAGGTGGAGTACTACAAACGCTACGCCACGCCTTTCGCCGCCTTCATCCTCACGGTTATCGGCGTGTGCATGTCGAGCCAGAAGCGCAAGGGGGGCATGGGCATAAGCCTCGGCGCGGGCCTGGCTCTTAGTTTCGCCTACATTCTTTTCCAAACGGTGTCGTCGTCGTTCGCCACCAACGCCGGACTCGAAGCGTGGATTGCCGTATGGCTGCCCAACGCCCTGTTCGCCATAGTGGCCCTTGTTCTCTACTACAAGACACCGCAGTAACCAACACCGAAAGGGGCAAGGAATGAGTTATGCCCCTTCGCATAACACACCATGTATTAAATGACAGAAAACATCACCAACCCGCAAACTGACAACGAGGCGCAGGAAAGTCCCGTGGACCTCTTCACGCTCTTCGAAGACCTTCCTCTGTCCGACAACGTGCTTGACGCGCTCTACGACATGCGCTTCGAAAAGTGCACGCCCGTCCAGGCCAGTTGCATACCGCCAATTCTCGACAACCGCGACGTGCTGGGCGTGGCCCAGACGGGTACGGGCAAAACAGCCGCCTACCTGCTGCCGCTGCTCACCGTGCTTGAACGCGACCCCCACCCCAAGGACTCCGTCAACTGCCTCGTCATAGCCCCCACCCGCGAGCTGGCGCGGCAGATCGACCAGTCGCTTCAGGGCTTCGCCTACTACACGGGCGTGAACGCCGTGGCCGTTTACGGCGGCAACGACGGCGTGCGCTACGAGCAGGAACGCAAGTCGCTCCAGGCCGGTGCCGACATTGTGCTTGCCACACCGGGCCGCCTCATCACGCACCTGCAGCTCGGCACGCTCGACCTCAGCCGCACCACCCACCTTGTGCTTGACGAGGCCGACCGTATGCTCGACATGGGTTTCGCCGACGACATTCTCGCCATCGTAAAACAGATGCCCAAGGAGCGGCAGACCATCCTCTTCTCGGCTACCATGCCGCCCAAAATCGCGGAATTGGCACGCACCATCATGAACGACCCCGTCGAGGTGGAAATCGCCGTGTCTAAGCCGGCCGAGAACATCAGCCAGAGCGTTTACGTTTGCCGCGAGAGCGACAAGCCGCAAGTTCTCTCCCACGTGTTTGCCGCCACGCCGCCCAAGCGGGTCATCCTGTTCTGTTCGTCGAAGCAGAAGGTCAAGGACCTCAACATACGCCTCCAGCGCAAGGGCTTCAACGTGCGGGCCATGCACTCCGACCTCGACCAGGCCGAACGCGACGAGGTGATGAACCTTTTCCGCGCCCAGAAGATCGACCTGCTCGTGGCTACCGACATCGTGGCGCGAGGCATCGACATCGACGACATCACGATGGTCATCAACTACGACGCGCCCCACGACGCCGAGGACTACGTGCACCGCATCGGCCGTACGGCCCGCGCCGGACGCGAAGGGGCTGCCATCACGCTCATCGGCGAGAAGGATCTCCTTGCCCTCCGCAACATTGAGCGCACGCTCGACATCAAAATACCGCGCGCCGAACTGCCCGAAGGCGTGCAGCCCCCCTCGGGCGGCCCGCAGGGCGGACGAGGCCGCGGCCAGCACGGACGGGGCGGCTCGCAACGGGGCGGCGGCGACCGCAGCCGCGGCAAGGGCGGACACAACGACCGCCGTCACGACAGCCGAAACAAGAGCGGACAAGGGCCGCGCAACCGCACCGACAAGCACCGCAACGGCAAGGGCAACAAGCACCAGCCGTCAAACAACCCCAAGAACAATGCGGAATAACCCCATACGTACACTGCTTTCACACAAACAATGCGCCACAGCCGCGGGCGCATTGCTTGTGTTTTTCGTTTGCTCGGCTCTCTCCGCCGCGGCGCAGTGCCTCTTCCCCGTCACGCGCTTTCACCAGGCGGAGAGCCGCTACGCGCCCTACGCCGGCAACTTTCTGAGCGGCTTCATGCAAACGCCCTCGCCCGCCGACTCGCTCGGCGGCGTGCTGCAGATGCCCTTCGTGGGCGACCCGCTGCTTGTGTACGTGGGCGAAAAGGACAGCACGCAGTACACGGCCTACGCCACCGGCTACCGCTTTGGCGAACGCAACGAGGCGCAGGGTTCCTACCGCGTCCACCTCTCGCGCTACGGCATCGACGCTTCGCTCCACAACCGCCCGGCCTATTGCGAACAGCTCTACGCCTTTCCCGACACCGTGGCCGAGAAAGGGCTGCTTATCGACCTCGACCATTGCTCCACGGGCAACGACGACGGCGGCATGGACGTGGTGTTCATGAGCAAGACCGCCATCAGGGCGTACAAGCTGAGCGGCACGGACGGACGGGGCAAACGGCTCTTCTACACGGCGCGCTTCTCGCGCCCGTTCTCAAAGTGGAACATCCGCCGCGAAACGGTGCGCCTCGACGACGGGCGGCGCGAGCAACGCTGCAAGGTGGCGCTGATGTTCGACATTGAACGGGGCGGAACGCTCAGCGTGATGTCGGCCGTGTCGGACCAAAGCACCGACAAAGCCCTCGCCGCACTGCCCCCCGGGGGCGAACGCTTCCAGCACGTCAACGACAACGTCAGCCTGCCGCCCAAGCGCGACAAACTGCTGGCCCAAACCGCCTCTGCGCCAACCGCCCGCAAGCCTGCCGCAGTTGCGGCCAAGAAGTCCGCCACCGCTCCGGGCAAACAGCCCGCGGCGAAGAAAGCCCCGGACAGCGCCTCCGACTTCATCGAAATATCCACCCGCGAGGCCGACATCAAGCTGCTCTTCACAGCCGCCATGCAACAGCTGACGGCGGACAAGGCCGTCGGCAAGGCGGCCAACGCGGCGGACTTCCTGCAACGCATCGCGCCGCTCTATCCCCAAGCCTCCGCTATGCCTGACAGCACCGGCACGGCCGCCGCCACCGACTCGCTCATGCGGCAGTACGCGCAGGGTATGCTCAGCGGCACGCAAAGCCCGATGACTTCGCAAAAGGCGGCTTGGATTGTGTTCAACGCCATCGGCCTCGCGCCCTGCGCCGGCGGCGAGGCGGCCTCCTACCGGCTCGTCCGCCCGTTCCTCAACGTGGCCACGCTCCACGTGGGCGGCGGCCGCAGGTTCATCGTCCACACCAAGAACAACTCGCCCCGCACGCCCCGCATTGGCCAAGCCCTGCTCATGCGCCAACCCCTGGCCGACGGCTTCGGGCTCACGCACTCGCAGATTGCGCGCGGCGGCATTCTCGAAATAAAAATGACACGTTAGCTCTCACGCCCCATGGAATACAAAAAACATTACACCGACGAGGAAATCAACGAAACGGTGGAGTGGTTCAAAAGCCACATGGACGAACTGCCCGACAGCCTGCAGCTCGACAAAGCCACCTTCATCCCCGACCTCCGCAAAACCGTGCCGCTCTACTTCGACATAGCGGCCGAGCACAAGGACAACGCCACCTACGCCGCCCAAATACGCCACCTCTTCCTGATGCGCGAGGCGGTGGAAAGCACCTTGAACAAATAACCCGCAAATACCCCACGCCATGCGCAAATCCATCCGTAAATACTCCTCACGGGCGGTGAGCGACGAACTGCTCAACGCCCTCCTGGCCGAGGCCATGCACACGCAAACCATGGGCAACCTGCAGCTCTACTCCGTCGTGGTGACGCGCGATGCCGACATGAAAAAACGCCTCGCCCCCGCCCACTTCAACCAACCCATGGTGACGGGCGCGCCCGTCGTCTTGACGTTCTGCGCCGACTACAACCGCACCACGCAATGGGCCTTAGAGCGAAAGGGCCACCCGGGCTACGACAACTTTCTGTCGTACCAAAACGCAGCCACCGACGCGCTGCTCTTCTGCCAGCGTTTCTGCGACCTGGCCGAGGCCAAGGGCCTGGGACTCTGCTTCCTCGGCACCACCGTCTACCAGCCACAGGCCATCATCGACACGTTGCAGCTGCCCCGCCTCGTGTTCCCCGTGGCCACCATCACCCTGGGCTGGCCCGACGAAGACCCCGCGCCGAGCGAACGCCTCCCCCTCACGGCCATACGCCACGACGAAACCTACGCCCCCGTGACCGCCGCCACCATCGACCGCGACTACACCGCCAAGGAGCAGCTCGCCGTGAACCGCCAGTTCGTCGAGGAGAACCACACCGAAACGCTCGCCCAGATATTCACCGACATCCGCTACCGCGCCGCCGACTGCCAGGCCATGTCGGCCACCCTGCTCAACGCGCTCAAGGGCCAGGGCTACCTCTAAGCCCTCAGGCCGTCCGCGCACGGCATTCCGAAGTTTTTTCCGCAAGCCGTACGGGCGCGCAAGCGGTCTTTCCGTTCCCGTCCCCGGGCTTGTTGATAAATACTTGGCAAGAAGCAGATTGAATACTTGGCAAGGAGCAGATTGAATACTTGCCAAGAAGCAGATTGAATACTTGCAAGTATTCGATGACAAGTACGGAGATAATTTTCACTACCCCGGGGACACGAACGACTACATCGGGACTTTTTACGACGAAACAACGCACGGCGAAAATTCCTCCCCATCCCCTCGGCATCCTACCCCGCCCGACACGCCGCAAAACGGCAAGCAAGCCTAAAACCCACATAAATGAATAATTATTCTTACTTTTGCTGCGCGCTTGGACGGGGCTGTTTTTACGGAAACCGGTTCCTGGCGCAAAGAGTTCAAACATTGCATTTTCAGCCTTATGATGTCATTTGATTACCTGTTTTCACGTCTCGACCTGCAACAGATAGCCAGTGCGTTCATCGTACTTTTCGCCGTGATCGACGCGCTTGGGTCTACCCCCATCTTCATCAGCCTAAAGCGCGAGGGGCGTCCCGTCAACGCCTGGAAAGCCACCACCATCTCGCTGGCACTGCTGCTGGGCTTCTTCTTCGCCGGCGACGCCATGCTGCGGCTCTTCAGCGTCGACATCGAGTCGTTTGCCGTGGCCGGCTCACTCGTCATATTCCTCATGTCGCTCGAAATGATTCTCGACGTGGTCATCTTCAAAAACCTCGGGCCCATCAAGAGCGCCACGCTCATCCCCGTGGTCTTCCCCCTGATAGCCGGCGCAGGGTCGTTCACCACGCTCCTCTCGCTCAGGGCGGAGTACGCCACGGTCAACATCCTCATCGCCCTGCTCCTCAACATGGCGTTCGTCTACGTCGTGCTGCGCGCCACCGACCGCGTGGAGCGCATCATATCGCCGGCCGTCATCTACCTGCTGCGCAAGTTCTTCGGCATCATCCTGCTGGCCATTTCGGTACGCCTGTTCACGGCCAACCTCAGCGCGCTGCTCCACAACCTGCAATAGGCTGAAAAACAGTCAGCCCACGCCCCCGGATACTGCAAAAAGTTGTTGCCTACACCTATACTGCAACCTTTTTGCAGTATCTTTGCATTTGAAAGCATCGAAACACATACACAACTACATAAGAATGAACGTTTTAGAACTGAGCGAGCAAGAGATACAACGCCGCAATTCACTGGACGAACTCCGCGGCATGGGCATCAACCCCTACCCTGCCGCCGAATACGCCGTGACGGCTTACAGCACCGACATTAAGGACAATTTCAACGAGGACGAGAAGCGCGAAGTGTGCATCGCCGGCCGCCTGATGGGCCGCCGCGTGATGGGCAAGGCGAGCTTCGCCGAACTGATGGACTCCAAGGGCCGCATACAAGTTTACGTCACGCGCGACGACATCTGCCCCGGCGAGGACAAAACGCTCTACAACACGCTTTTCAAGAAGCTCCTTGACCTCGGCGATTTCGTCGGCGTACGAGGCTTCGTGTTCCGCACGCAAACGGGCGAAATTTCGGTTCACGCACAGGAAATCACGCTGCTCTCGAAGAGCCTCAAGCCCCTGCCCGTGGTAAAGGAGAAGGACGGCGTAACCTACGACGCGTTCAACGATCCCGAACTGCGCTACCGCCAGCGCTACGTGGACCTTTTGGTAAACCCCGGCGTAAAGGACATCTTCATGAAGCGCACGCAGGTTATCAAGACCATGCGACAGTATTTCGACGAGGCCGGATACACCGAGGTGGAGACACCTATCCTCCAGCCCATACCCGGCGGAGCGAGCGCACGCCCCTTCATCACGCACCACAACTCGCTCGACATTGACCTCTACCTGCGAATTGCCACCGAACTCTACCTCAAACGCCTCATCGTGGGCGGCTTCGAGGGCGTGTACGAAATTGGCAAGAACTTCCGCAACGAGGGCATGGACCGCAGCCACAACCCGGAATTCACCTGCATGGAACTCTACGTGCAGTACAAGGATTACAACTGGATGATGTCGTTCACCGAGAAACTCCTCGAACGCATCTGCGTAGCCGTGAACGGCTGCACCGAGAGCGTGGTCGACGGCAAGACAATCAGCTTCAAAGCCCCCTTCCGCCGTCTGCCCATCCTCGAAGCCATCAAGGAAAAAACCGGACACGACCTCAACGGAAAAACCGAGGACGAAATACGCGCCATCTGCAAGGAGCTGGGCATGGAGATTGACGACACAATGGGCAAAGGCAAGCTCATCGACGAAATCTTCGGCGAGTTCTGCGAGGGCACGTACATTCAGCCCACATTCATCACGGACTACCCCATCGAGATGTCGCCGCTCACCAAGAAGCACCGCGACAACCCCTCGCTCACGGAGCGTTTCGAGCTCATGGTCAACGGCAAGGAGCTTGCCAACGCCTACTCGGAGCTCAACGACCCCATCGACCAGGAAGAACGCTTCCAGGACCAGCTGCGCCTCTCGGAGAAAGGCGACGACGAAGCCATGTTCATCGACCAGGACTTCCTCCGCGCCTTGCAGTACGGCATGCCCCCCACGTCGGGCATCGGCATCGGCATTGACCGCCTGGTGATGCTCATGACGGGCCAGACGCAAATCCAAGAAGTGCTGTTCTTCCCGCAGATGCGCCCCGAAAAGAAAGCTCCGCGCGACAACGCAGCCAAGTACGTCGAGGCCGGCATCAGCGAGGACCTTGTGCCTATCCTGCAAAAGGTGGGCTACTACCTCGTGAGCGACCTCAAAGACGTGAAGGCTCAGAAGATTCAGCAGCAGATTGGCGAAGTGATAAAGAAGTTCAAGCTCGACGTGGAGAAGCCCTCCGTGCAGGACATCGAGGGCTGGAACGTAGGCTAAACCGCGCGCCGGCCTCCTGGGCCGGCAGCCGCTCACTTTGCGAACAAAGCGACATCAAACCGTGTACAACTTAGGAAACATAGCCGTTATGGGCAGTGGCAGCTGGGCCACGGCCATTGCGAAGATGCTGCTCGAAAAGGCAGATCATCTGCACTGGTACATGCGCCGGCAGGATGCCATTGACGACTTCGTGAGGACGGAACACAACCCGTCGTACCTCACGAGCGTGCATTTCGACACGCGTCGCATCACGTTCTCCACCGACATCAACGAGATTGTCCGCAACTGCCACACGCTTGTGTTCGTCACGCCCTCGCCCTACTTGAAGAACCATCTGCGCAAGCTCAAGGTGAAGCTCCACGACAAGTTCATCATCACGGCCATAAAGGGCATCGTGCCCGACGAGAACCTGGTTTGCTCCGAGTTTTTCCGGCAGGTGTACAACGTGCCCGACGAGAACTTGGGCGTGCTGGGCGGACCGAGCCACGCCGAGGAGGTTGCGCTGGGCCGTCTCACCTACCTCACGGTGGGGTGCAGCGACAGCGAAAAGGCATCTGCGTTCGCCGAAACGCTCGCCTCGGGCTATGTCAAGACAAAGACGGCTGCCGACGTGATCGGCATAGAGTACGCCTCAGTGCTCAAAAACGTCTACGCCATAGCCGCCGGCATTTGCAACGGACTGAAATACGGCGACAACTTCCAAAGCGTGCTGATGTCGAACGCCGTGCAGGAGATGAACCGCTTCCTGCGCGCCGTCTACCCCATAGACCGCAACGTGTACGACAGCGTATACCTGGGCGACCTGCTCGTGACGGGCTACTCCAACTTCTCGCGCAACCGCGTATTCGGCACAATGATAGGCAAGGGATACAGCGTGAAGTCGGCGCAAATAGAAATGGAAATGATAGCCGAGGGCTACTACGGCACAAAGTGCATGAAGGACATCAACCGCCACTACCACGTGAACATGCCCATCCTCGACGCCGTATACAACATCCTCTACGAGCGAATAGCCCCCACAATAGAAATAAAACTCCTGACCGACTCGTTCAGATAAAACCCAAAACAATGGCTGCGCCGCATACGGCGCAGCCATTGTTTTTATTCTGCAGGAGACAATTGTCAACTCATAGAAATAGGCAATTGCAACTTCGTGAAGTGAAGCAACAATGTTGGCCACAGCAATAATACGCCATGCTCAGTTTTTCACAAAAACATCGGACATGAACAGACATATATATGTAATTTTGCCTTGTGTTTACTGACCGTTTAGGATTTTAAAATGATGATTGCGAGCTAACGCAAAGGTTCATATTATCGACTGCTATTGGTACAAACCGCATTCAACGGAGAAAGTGCTTAAAATGCCAACTATTCCCGTGTGAACAAGGATGGGATGGTGTCTGCGCCCCGACGGGTAGGGTGTTCAAAATGCGCAAAAATGTTCATTGAAACATCATGCGCAAATTGTCCACAAACCGCGGCCTGTAAGGCCAGCTGCTCCTAGCCCAGGGCAGAGTGGCGGCGCG
>CAVGTD010000031.1:0-26559 GCA_963632215.1 Clostridiales bacterium | reverse complement strand
GAACCCCGGAAATTTGCGAACTTTGCGGCATGGCACTCAAAGCAAAGAAACAGCAGCACAACCCGTTCGCCTTCAAGGCTAAGGCGAAGAAAAAGGCTTCGGGCAAGCGCGTGGGGAAGTCGCGCCCGGAAAAGGCTAACAACCAGCTTAACCGCAGGGTGAAGTAGGCGCGGTGCCGGGACATTTGGGCGTTTGGCTATTGGGGCATCCGCCCTCGGGCTTCCCCCAGCCCCGTCGTTGCGCAAAAAAGCGGAGCGTGCAGTTCGCGAAATCACTTCGCCCTGCACGCTCCATTTGAATGAAAAAAATTACTTGATACCTTGCAGGCTACCTACTCCTGCAAAGTTCCGTTGCCTACCGCAGCGGACGGATAGGGAGGAGACGGGGGATTATTCCTCGCCGTCGGAGGCTGCCCAGTTGGAGCTGCTCCATCCCTTTTCGTTGGAGAGAACCTTTGTCTCGTCCGTCACGGTGGTGTCATCGACGTACGTCATGCTCAACGCCATCATACCCTGTGCAAGGAGTTCGACGGCTTGAGCCGAAGGAGTGATATATTGCTTCTTCATGTGGATTGGTCGTGTTAGGGGTTTATATATAATGTGTAGCGGGTGTGGCCGGCTGGCTTATTTCACAAGCACTTTCTTGCCCTTTGCGGTCACGAAGATGCCGTGGGCGGGATAGAGTACGCGGCGCCCGTTGAGGTCGTAGTAAGCCGTGGGGGCGGAAGTGCCGTCAACTGCGTCGAGGCTGCTGATGCCCGTCACGTCGCCGCCGAAGTTGAAGTTGAGCACGTTGCTGTTTGACTCGGTGAGTTCAGAAGCCAAGATGTAAGCCTTGTTGGCGGGTACAACGGTGAGGTTGCTCTTGAGGAACGCCGCCTTGCTTTCGCTGTTGAGGGCAAGCACGTAGGTGTCGCCGGCGGTGTAGCCCGTGCGCTTAGCGGTGGTAGCGGTGAGGATGTTCGTGCCGATTTCGGTGTTGGGGTCGGTGGTGATGGTGAGCGTCACGTCGCCGCCGCCGTCCTTGTAGAGGATTGCGCCCGTATTGGCGGGGATTACCTTAGAGGTGATTTCCTTGAGCGTGATGTAGCCGTCGCTTGCGTTTTCAGCCGTGTAGGCGGTCACGCCCTCGGGAACAGCCACGGCGAAAGGCATACCTACCGTAGCGTAGCTTGCTGTCGCGTCGATGGTTACGGGGACGGTGGTTACTTCTTCGAACTTCCAGTAGCAGCCCTTATCACTATCGGAAGTATACTTTATCAAATTATAGTTATTGCCAGATTCGGCGCAGTGCATCATAGCCGAACCGTTGTTGATTTCGAACTCGTTTTCTTCGTCAAAGCCAACATATGTGCCAGTTCCTTTCTTAATATAGAAAGTGCCGGCGCTTACGTCGCTAATAGGCATATCGCCCTCGCTGCAGATATAACGACTATTATTGGTGTTTTTAATCTTCACCTTGCCATTGCCAGCGTTTTCAAGCTGCCAAATCTGAGGAACATAGGCATCCGATGCCTCTTCCATCTTAACGTTACGGTTGATTGTATTGTCTGCGTAATAGGCAGTACTAAGCAAGCCATCTGTGCCAACAGGGATTTGCTTAGTCGACATATAGGGACGGCGGTCAGTAGCCACGCTGTAAATGCGGTAGTACTTAGAGAACACGCCTTCAACGGGAGTGTACTGCGCGGCGGTCTTGGTGATAGTAAAGGCGTGGTTGTCGCTCGAAATCGTCAAGTCCGTCGGAGTATACGTCATAGTAGGAGCGGTTGTAGTAAACGCGAAGCCGACGTTTACGTAATCGCTTACTGACGAGCGAAGGGCATACGTCTGCCCAGCGTATCCAGCCCACTTAGTAGTGGTAGAACCATCGGTTTCGGTAACAGGAATCAGCGTGTTCTTCTGGATGTTGTCTTCCGAAGAGAAGCTACCAGTTACTGCGTAAAAGGCAAACTCTACGATAGAGCCAGCTCCATTTGTTTGTTCAATAAGATTCTCGCCCCAATAAGTAAGATTGGGTTCACCATCCTTATTGGTATGGATTTGCATCTTATCATCTGAATAGTTTGTACAATTCAAAAACGAACCTCCATCCAATAGTGTGTAGCTGTCACTACTAGAACTGCAAGTTTGACTTTTGAGAATTGCTGCATTAGCAAAGGTGTGAGGAGACACACTGGCCCTCATGTCATTATAGCCTTTAAAATACTGCTGAGCTGGTATGAAGTCCCCCGAACCCAAGTTCTGAAGAGTGAATGTACCGTCGGTGGCAACATTTGCATACCAAACATAAGTGGTATTTGAGCTAAGCGCGGCAAGAGCTGCGGTTGCATCATCACCTTCCGACTTTACACGGAAAGGACGAGTTGCATCAGACGTGCTATGGTAAACATAACCCTTTACACTGTTAGTACTTACCTTCACCACATAATACCCCGAAGTAAGGCTGCTAGCCGCCGTAGGCGACGTAGCCACGGTGGGTTCGGTGGTTTCCGCCATGGCCGAAGTGAAGGCGGTGAACCATGCACACGCCGCCAACATGAAAAGTGTAAATTTCTTCATGCTTCTTTGAATTGATTGTTATTGATTGTGAGTAAAAAGAATCGACTTGGTAAGAGTGTGTTTCTCATTGTGAGCGGGGCAAATGTATTACGTTTGTGTTAATATTCCAAATGGGGGGGGTAAATGTTGTTAACGGGGTAAAAATCGGCGCAGATTTAACACTTTGGGGGGCTGTTTTGCCGCCCGAAGAGGGCGATTGGGGGCTTGATAAGGAGGAGCCGGGGCGGCACGAGGGCGCAACTTTTTGGTTTGCAGCGGTTTAGGCGGTCGGGCGAGGGGACGGCGGGAGGAACAAAAAGGCGTTTTTAGTTTGCAAGGCACTCCGTTTGCAGTAACTTTGCAAGCAAAACAGGTATTAGACAAACTATTTATGCAAGACATTCGCAACATTGCCATCATCGCCCACGTGGACCACGGCAAGACGACGCTCGTGGACAAGATGCTTTTGGCAGGAAACCTTTTTCGCAAGAACCAGAACGCTGGTGAACTCATCCTCGACAACAACGACCTTGAACGCGAGCGCGGCATAACGATCCTTTCGAAAAACGTTTCCATACGTTACAAGGACACGAAAATCAACATCATCGACACTCCGGGCCACAGCGACTTCGGCGGCGAGGTGGAACGTGTGCTCAACATGGCGGACGGCTGCCTGCTCCTCGTCGACGCTTTCGAAGGGCCGATGCCGCAGACGCGCTTCGTGTTGCAAAAGGCCTTGCAGATAGGCTTGAAGCCCATTGTGGTGGTAAACAAGGTAGACAAGCCCAACTGCCGCCCCGAAGAGGTTTACGAAATGGTGTTCGACCTCATGTGCGACCTCAACGCCACGGAGGACCAGCTGGACTTCCCCGTAGTGTACGGCTCGGCCAAGAACGGCTGGATGAGCGAGGACTACAACACGCCCACCGACAACATCAACTACCTGCTCGACAAAATTGTGGAGATCATCCCCAAGCCCGAACAGCTTGAAGGTACGCCCCAGATGCTCATCACGTCGCTCGACTACTCGAACTACACGGGACGCATCGCCGTGGGCCGTGTACACCGCGGCACCATCAAGGAGGGCATGAAGTGCACCATCGCCCACCGCGACGGCACGCTCGAAAAGACGCAGATTAAGGAGGTGCATACCTTTGAGGGCATGGGCCGGCAGAAGACCGACAGCGTAAGCTCGGGCGACATCTGCGCCGTAGTGGGCTTGGAGAACTTCGAGATTGGCGACAGCATCTGCGACCTGGAAAACCCCGAGCCGCTCCCCACCATCGCCATCGACGAGCCGACCATGTCGATGCTCTTCTGCATCAACGACTCCCCGTTCTTCGGCAAAGAGGGCAAGTTCTGCACCTCGCGCCACATCAACGACCGCTTGGAAAAGGAGCTCGAAAAGGACCTCGCCCTGCGCGTGGAGCGCAACGACACGGGTGACTCGTGGATTGTGAGCGGACGCGGCGTGCTTCACCTCTCCATCCTCATCGAAACCATGCGCCGCGAGGGCTACGAACTGCAAGTAGGCCAGCCGCAGGTTATCTACAAGGAGATTGACGGACAGAAGTGCGAACCCATTGAGGAGCTCACCATCAACGTACCCGAGGAGTTCGCCTCGAAGATGATCGACATGGTGACGCGCCGCAAGGGCGAAATGACCTCGATGCAAAACCTCGGCGAACGTGTCGACATTGAGTTCAACATCCCCTCGCGCGGCATCATCGGCCTGCGCACCAACGTGCTGACCGCCAGTCAGGGCGAAGCCATCATGGCGCACCGCTTCAAGGAGTACCAACCCTTTAAGGGCGAGATACAGCGCCGCTCCAACGGTTCAATGATATCGCTCGAAGGCGGCACGGCCTTTGCCTACGCCATCGACCACCTGCAGGACCGCGGCCGCTTCTTCATCAGTCCGCAGGACGAGGTGTACGCCGGTCAGGTAGTGGGCGAACACGTTCACGACAACGACCTCGTGGTGAACGTCACCAAGGCCAAGCAGCTCACCAACATGCGCGCATCGGGCGCAGACGACAAGGCCCGCATCATTCCGCCCATCATCTTCTCGCTCGAAGAAGCCCTTGAATACATCAAGGAGGACGAATACGTGGAAGTTACGCCGAAGTCCATGCGTATGCGCAAGGTAATCCTCGACCACCTTGCCCGCAAGCGCGCCGGACGCGACTAACGCCCCACACCACCAACAGAAAACAAGCGGGAGGCTAACACCATTCAAAGAGTGTTAGCCTCCCACTACATTTATGCCCATATATGGCAGAGCAGCTCGCAATCGTACGTTCTGTGTTTCTCAAAAAAGTGCTTGCCGGATTGCATCCGGCAAGCACTGATAATTCGTATCTATTTCTCGTTATGTCCGGTCGTGGCGTTGACTGCTTTGGCCTTTTTCCTCATCGGTCCAGTCCTTAAAGGGGTGGGCACGCAGGGAGGAGTTGTAGTATTTGCGGTCGCCGGTCACCTCGGCTGCGAGGAACGGCGGACGCTCAAACGGTTCGTCTGCGCTGCGCAGTTCCACTTCGGCCACTACAAGCCCTTGGTTTTCGCCTAGGAACTCGTCCACCTCGTAGGTGTGGTTGCCAACGGGCACGAGCCAGCGGTACTTGTCGACGATGCCCGGCTCGCACAGTGTCATGAGCGAGAGGGCTTCGTCGAGCGTAATCTCCTTTTCGAACTCGTAGCGCGAGAGTCCGCCGTCCTTCGACGGACCTTTAATGGTAAGGTAGCCCCTGCGGTTGCGGATGCGTACGCGTACGGTCCGTCCCTTGCCGCTGCAAATGTAGCCTTGGGCTATGCGGCTGTGCGAGGCGGAAAGGCTTTTGTAGTCGCCGCTGACGAGGAATTTCCGTTCAATTTCTACCGCCATGTTTGGGGATATCGATTAATGGGTTAATGGGTCAATGCGTAGTAAGAGAACATGGCCAGCACCACCAAGAGGATGAGTGCGATGAAAATGCCGTTGACTACTTTGTTGGCCTGCTTGCGTTCTTGTGCTTCGCGTGCGTGACGCTTTGAGTCTTTCTTCATGTTCATGGTATTCAGGTTTTGAGGTTATTTGTTTCGTGAGGGGTGAATTGCGTTATTCTTCTCCCTTTTCGGAGAACTCCATCAGGTAAGCCTTGATGAAGCCGTCGATTTTTCCGTCCATCACGCCGTTTACGTCGCTCGTCTGGTAGCCCGTGCGATGGTCCTTGACACGGCGGTCGTCGAACACGTAGCTGCGGATTTGGCTGCCCCATTCAATTTTCTTTTTGCCGGCCTCAATCTTCGCCTGTTCCGCCTTGCGCTTTTGCAGGGCGCGGTCGTAGAGTTGCGAGCGGAGCAGTCGCATGGCGTTCTCGCGGTTTTCGAGCTGCTTGCGGCTCTCGGTGTTTTCGATGAGGATTTCCTCTTCTTCGCCCGTGTCGGGGTCGACGTACTGGTAGCGGAGGCGTACGCCCGTTTCCACCTTGTTGACGTTCTGGCCGCCGGCGCCGCCCGAGCGGAACAAGTCCCACGATACGCGCGAGGGATCAACGTACACCTCGATAGTGTCGTCTACCAACGGCGTGACGAACACCGAGGCAAAGGACGTCATGCGCTTGCCCTGTGCGTTGTAGGGCGACACGCGTACAAGTCGGTGCACGCCGTTTTCGCTTTTCAGGTATCCGTAGGCACTGTCGCCCTCAATCTCCATGGTCACGGTCTTTATGCCTGCCTCGTCGCCGTCCTGCAAGTGCGAGATAGTGCACTTGTAGCCCTGCGCCTCGGCGTAGCGCATATACATACGCATGAGCATCGAAGCCCAGTCCTGGCTCTCCGTGCCGCCGGCACCGGAGTTTATTTTCAGCACGCACGCCATTTGGTCTTCTTCCTGCCGCAGCATATTGCGGAGTTCGAGCGCGTCGACCGCCTCAATGCACTGCGCATAGGCGGTGTCGACCTCCTCTTCCGTCACCATCTCCTCCTTGTAGAAGTCGAAGGCGAGGGCGAGCTCGTCGACGAGTGTTTTCACGTGGCGGTAGCCCTCAATCCACTTCTCCAAGCCTTTCACCTTCTTCATCTGTTCTTCCGCCCGCTTGGCGTCGTCCCAGAACCCCGGGTCCTGCGTGCGCAGTTGCTCCTCTTCGAGCTGTATTACTTTGGCGTCAATATCGAGATAGCGGTGCAGTGCCTCTACACGGCCTTGAACATCTTTCAGTTGGTCGGAAGTTATCATGTAATTATTATAGGGATGTGAATGCTTCTTGTGAATGGTTTTCTCGGGGACGGGCGTGCCGTTTACTTGCCGGCTTCTGCCTCGGCGTACATCTGTTCAATTTGCTCCGCATAGTGTTCGTAAACCACGCGGCGGCGCACTTTCAGCGTGTTGGTGAGTTCGCCGTTGTCCATGGTGAACGGGTGAGGGAGTATGGTGAACCGCTTTATCTGCTCATAGTGCGCAAGGTCCTGTTGCAGCAGGGCGATGTGTTGCGTGTAGAACTTGACGATTTGCGGGTGCTGGCAGAGTTCCTCGGTGCTGGCGTAGTGTATGCCGTTCTCTTTGGCGTAGGTTTTGAGCAGCCCGTAGTTGGGTACGATGAGCGCACTGACAAACTTGCGCTTGTCAGCCACAATCACCGCCTGGTCGAAGTAGCGGTTCAGCACCAGCTTCGACTCAATCATCTGCGGGGCGATGTATTTGCCGTTCGAGGTCTTGAAAAGGTCCTTGATGCGTTCGCGCAGATACAGCTCGCCGTTCTTCATATAGCCGGCGTCGCCCGTGTGGAACCATCCGTCCTCGTCGATAGCCTCTTTCGTCTGCGAATCCTTCTTGTAGTAGCCCGGCGTGATGGTCTTGCCGCGGAGGAGGATTTCGTTGTTCTCGCCAAACTTGATTTCGATGCCGTCGATAGGCCGCCCTACCGAACCGAGGCTGACCGGCTTGCCCGGCACGTCGCACGACACGGTGGCCAGACTTTCCGTCAGTCCGTAGCCCACCACCATGAAGATGCCGGCGGCATGGACAAACGTCTCCACCTCGGGCGACACCGCCGCCCCGGCTGTGGGGAAAAAGTTGGCGCGCTCCAGTCCGAGCGTCTTGCGGAGCAGTTTTATGACCGTTTTGTCGTAGAGCTTGTATTGCAGGGCCAGGCCCACGGGGGCGTTCTTCCCTTTCGACTTGTAGTCCGTCCAATACCGCTTGCCCGTTTCGAGCGCGTCGCGGATGAGCTTGCGTTCCACGAACGAGCCGTTCTCAATCTTTTCCAGCACGGCCTGATAGACCTTTTCCCAAAAGCGCGGCACGGCACTCATGCAAGTGGGGTGAACCTCCTGCATGGAGCGCAGCACGTCGACGGGGCGCAGGTTGATGCACTGCCTTGCCCCCTCGGTCATTCCGAGGTAGCACCAGGCGCGTTCCAGGATGTGGGTGTAGGGAAGGAAATTGAGAAAAACGTCCTTGTCGCTCAGCGGCAGGGCCAAGTCGTTCACGCGGAAGCCCTCGTGATACTGCCCGTAGGTGAGCATCACGCCTTTGCTCTGGCCCGTTGTGCCGCTTGTGTAGAGGATGTTGCAGAGGTCGGAGTACGAGGCCTCGGCCTGGCGGCGTTTGTACTCCTCGCGCAGTTCCGTGCTGATGCCGGCGGAGAGTTCGTTGCGGATGAACTCGTCGAAGTATACGCTCAGGTGGTCAGTGGGCGCTTTCTTCACCTTCGGGTCGAAGATGATAATCTTTTCAAGCGTCTGCGCCACGGAAATCACGCTGAAAGCCGTGTCGTACTGTTCCTGTTCGCCCACGAAGAGCAAGCGGATTTGCGCGTCGTTGAGCATATACGTGATTTGCGCCGCGCTGCTTGTGGCGTAGAAGGGGATTGTAACCGCCCGTATGCCGTATGCGCCGAAGTCCACGTAGTGCGTTTCGGGCTTGTTTTGCGAAAACACGGCAATGTTCTCCTGCACCTTTATTCCCATGTGCAGGAGGGCGAGCGACACCTTCGTCACGTTTTGCGCGAACTGTTTCCACGACACGTCGACCCACTTGTCGAGGTCGTAGTCGCGGTAGCTCAGTGCCGCTTTGTCGCCGTACTTCTTAGCTTGTTCCAGTATCAGTCTGGAAAGGTGACAGTTGTTTTGCATAAGCTGCAAGTATGCTCTGTTTCTAAGGGGCGCAGTGCGTTTGCCAGTGTTCGCAAACACGTTCGCCCGCAAAAACTTTTTAAGCCGCAAGCACATCCGCCATTTCTCTGCGAGGCGTGTTGGCTGCGGCTAAGTTTTTGCGTTATCTAAGCGCAAAGTTATTCATTTTCTTTAAAATGCGCAATAAACGGTGCCCGGCGGCGGTGTTTGCACATTCCGTCAAACGGTGGCTTCCTGCCCTTGCGAGTAGCGGTTGAGGAAGGAGTCGATCATGTCGATGCCTTTCTTCGTGGCGCATCCGCGGATGTAGGGGATGACGGTGTTGAGGAAGATTTCGGCTTGCGAATATTCGCCCCAAAGGGCGTTCTTCATAGCCATTTCCATCCCTGCCGATATTTGGCGCACCACAATGGGGAAACACACGTCCTTGCGAAACAGCCCCTGCTCCTTTCCCCCGTCGAGAAACTTCACGGCCTCTATCTCCTGCGCCCGGCGGCTTTCCTCAAAGTGCGCCACCAGAGCCGGATACTTCATCAGGTCGGTGAGGAACGTGATGCACATCTCGTCCATTTCGCGCATTTTCTTCTCAAACACCACGATGAGCAGTTCCAGCACGTTGGAACACTCCCTGCTTAGTTGCTCCATCCGCGCGCGTTCCTCCTCGTCGTGCTTGATGGCCGTGGCGAGCAGCAGAGCCTCTTTGTCGGCAAATATCTGGTAGAGCGTGCGCTTCGACATGGTGAGCTTGTGGGCGATGTCGTCCATCGTGACAGACCGTATGCCCATGCGGTAAAACATGTCAGCGGCCACGTCGACCACGTGCTGCCGAATGTCTTTCGCTGTAGAGGGGGTGTCGTTTTGCTGTGCCATAGGGTAATTGCGTTTGTGTCGTGGGCTGGTAAGAGCGTGTCTTTTCACGGCAAATGTACAAAACTATTTGCATCCGTTTAGTTTTACGCCGTGATAATCTTGCCGTAGCGCATTTTTGCGAGGCGTACTAATCATCGCAAACAAAATGTAAAAAAGCCACGCCCTTGCCCGACTTCTATCAAGTAAAATAGTACATTTGCTACCGAAAGCAGACTTTTGCCTATCTTGTCCGTAACATCAGGCGCAAACGTCTGCCACCACATACACAAGCACACTTAACTACTTTTTTAAAGCATACTCTATGGTAAAGATAACCAAAGAAGCCGCCTTGCACTACCACGAGATGGGCAAGCCCGGCAAGATTGAGATTGTTCCCACCAAACCCTACCGCACGCAAACCGACCTCTCCTTGGCATACTCTCCGGGCGTGGCTGAACCCTGCTTGGAGATTCAGAAAAATCCCCACGACGCCTACCGCTACACCAACAAGGGCAACCTAGTGGCCGTTATCTCGAACGGAACGGCGGTGCTCGGTCTGGGCGACATCGGCGCTATGAGCGGCAAACCCGTGATGGAGGGAAAGAGTTTGCTTTTCAAGATTTACGCCGGCGTTGATGCGTTCGACATCGAGGTAAACGAGAAAGACCCCGAGAAGTTTATCGCGGCCGTCAAGGCAATCGCCCCCACTTTCGGCGGCATTAACCTTGAAGACATCAAGGCTCCCGAGTGCTTCGAGATAGAGCAGCGGCTCAAGGCCGAGCTCGACATCCCCGTGATGCACGACGACCAGCACGGCACGGCTATCATCTCCGCCGCAGGCCTTATCAACGCCCTTCAGGTTGCGGGCAAGCGCATCGAGGACGTGAAGATTGTGGTAAACGGCGCGGGAGCGGCAGCCATTTCCTGCACGCGCCTCTACTGCGCTTTCGGCGCGAAGAAGGAGAACGTCGTGATGCTCGACTCAAAGGGCGTTATCACGGCCGACCGCGACAACCTGAACGAACAGAAGCGCGAGTTCGCCACCACGCGCACCGACGTGCATACGCTCGCCGAGGCTGTGAACGGCGCCGACGTGTTCGTGGGTCTGTCGAAGGGCAACGTGCTTACGCAGGACATGGTGCGCTCCATGGCCAACACGCCTATCATTTTCGCCCTGGCCAACCCCGTGCCCGAGATTTCCTACGAGGACGCCACGGCTGCCCGCCCCGACGTGCTGATGAGCACGGGCCGCACCGACTATCCCAACCAAATCAACAACGTAATTGGCTTCCCCTACATATTCCGCGGCGCGCTCGACACCGCCGCTACGGCCATCAACGAGGAAATGAAGATGGCGGCCGCCAAGGCCATTGCCGACCTTGCTCGCCGTCCGGTGCCCGACATCGTGAACCGCGCCTACCACGTGCGCAACTTCACCTTCGGCCCCGACTACTTCATCCCGAAGCCCGTTGACCCCCGCCTTATCACCGAAGTGTCGATGGCCGTGGCAAAGGCCGCCATGGATAGCGGTGTAGCCCGCACTCCCATCACCGACTGGAAGGCCTACCGCCAGCACCTCCGCGAACTCATGGGCCAGGAAAGCAAGTTTACTCAGAACCTCTACGACACGGCGCGTTCCAACCCCAAGCGCGTGGTCTACGCCGAGGGCACTCACCCCACCATGCTCGAGGCCGCCGTGCGCGCCAAGGAGGAGGGCATCTGCTTCCCCGTGCTTTTGGGCAACGACGTGCAGATTCGCCGCATTGCCGAGGAGCTGAAGCTCTCGCTCGACGGCATTGAAATCATCAACCTGCGCAACGACAGCCAAGCCGAACGCCGCCACCGCTACGCGCAGGTGTTCGCCAAAAAGATGGAGCGTCACGGATACACGCCGCAGGAGGCCGAGGACAAGATGTACGAGCGCAACTACTTCGGCATGATGATGGTTGAAACGGGCGAAGCCGACGCCTTCATCACCGGTCTCTACACCAAATACTCCAACACGTTCAAGGTGGCGCGCGAGGTGATTGGCATCCGCGAGGGCTACAACCACTTCTGCACCATGCACCTTGTCAACACCAAGAAGGGCATCCTCTTCGTGGCCGACACGCTCGTCAACCGCCACCCCGACGAAGACGCGCTCTACGACATTGCCCGCCTGGCCGCCAACACCACCCGTTTCTTCAACCGCACGCCGTCTATCGCCATGCTCTCGTACTCGAACTTCGGCACCGACAAGGACGGCAGCGCGCTCCGTATGCAGCACGTGGTGGAACGCCTCCACAAGGAGCAGCCCGAACTCGCCATCGACGGCGAAATGCAGCTCAACTTCGCCATGGACCGCGAGTTGCGCGACGAGAAGTATCCCTTCAACAAGCTCAAGGGCATCGACGTGAACACGCTCATCTTCCCCAACCTCTCAGCCGCCAACTCCTCGTACAAGATTGTGAAGTCGCTCGTCGACGAGGGCGAGGTGGTAGGTCCCGTGCAGATGGGCCTGAACAAGCCTATCCACTTCACCGACTTCGAGAGTTCGGTGAACGACATCGTCAACGTGACCGCCGTGGCCGTCATCGACGCTATCGTGGAAGAGAAGAAGAAGTAACGCCCCGCCGGCGTTCCAGTATTTACTGAGCGGCCGTAGCCGCAGCAAGGATTATCGCAGTGTTTGCCGCACACGTTGCGGCAGGCACTGCGATGTTCGTATGCGCCGCCCGGCGGCTTGGCGGGATGCTCCGGCGAGGCACTTGAGTGCTACGGCGGACGGACTCGAGTTCGCCGCCTGAAAACTCGAGTGCGTCCACGGGCGTACTCGAGTACGCCCGGCATAGAACTCGAGTACGTCCGCCGACGTACTCGAGTCCGCCCGTGGGCGCACTCCAGTATTTCCCCGAGGCACTCTGAAAAAGCCCGTTCCAGCCCGCAAAACGGGCGCATAAAAAGCCAAAAATCGTCAAGAACGCCGGCTCGCTTTGCGGCAAGCGGCATTCTTGTTACTTTTGCTTTTACCAATACGTTTCCCCGATGAAATTCCGAACACTCTTTCTCGCGCTGCTACTCCTCGTTTCCGCGTCGGGCGGTTTGCTCCGCGCCCAGACAATCGTCGAGCTGAAACGGGGCGGAACGGTGCGCGCCAAGACCGTCGACGACTACAAGCAGGACGACCACATTCAGCTGCGCGCGCAGAAGGACTCCCTGCAATACGTCGACAACCTTCGCCGAGCCTTCAACGCCCTCCACCGCGATTCGCTCGCTGAGGCCGAACAACTCTTCAACGACGCGCTGAGGCTGCGCCCCTCCGCCCCCGGCAACCAGGTGATAAGGTACAACCTCGGGCTGGTCGACATGGCCCGGGGCAACAACGTCGAGGCCGTGAAGAAGCTCACGCATATAATAAAGGAGTACCCCAACTACTTCGACGCACGCGTGGCGCGCGCCGAGGCCAACCTGCAACTCGGCTACGCCGCCGAAGCGGCAGCCGATGCCCAGCTTGTTGTCGACAACCAGGGGCAGCAGGACGTGAGCCCGGCCATGCTCGAAAGGGCGCGCTTCGTGCGGGCCGCGGCCCGCTACGAGCTGAGGCTCTATCCCGACGCCCATGCCGACTTGCAGACCGTTCTGCGCGACAGTCCGCAAAACGAGAACGCCCAGCTGCTCGACGCCCTTTGCCTGAACCACATGGGGCAGCCGCGCGAAGCGCTCAACAGGCTCAACCTCATCGTATCGGCCAACCCCGAAAGCGTCGACGCCCTCAGCACCCGCGCCACGGTGGAGGCGGCGCTCGAGATGTACGCCCTTGCCCGTGCCGACTACGACCGCCTGATAGCCTTGCAGCCCCAGGAAAGCGCCTACTACATAGAGCGCGCAAAGCAGCTCATCAGGCTCGGCGAGAAAAAGCTGGCGCGCAACGACTTGGAGAAAGCCATGAAACTCGGCGTGCCGCAAGGCATGGTACACCCCCTTTTGCAGCAAACACGCTGAAACGCAATTTCTCATACCTATGCGTCTGTTACTGACACTTCTGTTGGCGCTGTGCGCCCTTACCTCCCACAGCCAAGGCGTGCCGTCGCATTCGCCGGCGTCGCCCACGGTAAGCTACGAGGTGCGCGCCGTGTGGCTGACCACCCTCATGGGACTCGACTGGCCGGCACGCCCTGCCGCCACCGCCGAACAGGCGGAGCTGCAAAAGGCGCAGCTATGCGCCATGCTCGACCGCTTGCGCGACGTGGGCGTAAACACTGTGCTTTTCCAAGCCCGCCTGCGCGGAACGACCGCCTACGCTTCGGCCATTGAGCCGTGGGACGGCGTTTTTGCCGGCACGCCCGGCAAACGTCCGCCCTACGACCCCTTGCAGTTCGCCGTTGAGGCTTGCCACGAGCGCGGCATGGAGTGCCACGCCTGGGTGGTGGCCTTCCCCGTGTGCAAGGCGGCGGTGGCCAAGCAGCTGGGCAAGCGTTCGCTGCCGCAGCAGCATCCCGAACTCTGCCAGCGTTGCGGCGACCAGTGGATGATGGACCCCGGCGTGCCGGGCACGGCCGACTACCTGGCAAACGTGTGCCGCGAAATTGTGCAGCACTACCCCGTCGACGGCATCCACCTCGACTACATCCGCTACCCCGAGAGCGGCATTCCCTTCAACGACGACCGCACCTACAAACTCTATGGCCAGGGGCAGGGCAAGGCGGCTTGGCGCGCGGCCAACGTAAACCGTTGCGTGCAGGCCGTCAGCGAGGCGGTGAAGGGCGTGCGCCCGTGGGTGAAGCTGAGTTGCTCGCCCGTCGGCAAGTACTCCGACCTCAGTCGCTACCCCTCGTACGGCTGGAACGCCCGCGATGCGGTCAGTCAGGACGCCCAGCTGTGGCTGCGCAAGGGGTGGATGGACATGCTCTTCCCCATGATGTATTTCGACGGCAACCACTTCTACCCCTTCCTTGCCGATTGGCGCGACAACGCCGCCGGCCGTCCCGTAGTGCCGGGCTTGGGCGTTTACATGCTCAACGGGCGCGAGAAAAACTGGCCGCTACTCGCCATGCAGCGGCAGATGAACGTGATGCGCCAACTCGGCATGGGCGGCGCGGCGTTCTTCCGCGCGAAGTTTCTGCTCGGCAACGAAAAAGGCATTTACACGTGGCTCAAAAACTCCCTCTACGCCCGCCAAGCACTTGTGCCGCCCATGACGTGGATTGACTCCGTAGCCCCCGAAGCCCCCAAGGTGCAGAAGCGCATCGAGGGGCAGCGGCTCACCCTTACGTGGAACGCCGTGGCGGACAAGGACGGCGAGGTGACGTACAACGTCTACCGCCTCGACCCAGAGCGCGGCGACGCGGTGCTTGCCACGCGCATCAAGCAAACCCGTTACGAACAGCTCCTGCTCCTGCCGGCGTTTCGCCACAGCCGCTACGTCGTGACCGCCGTCGACGTGTACGGCAACGAGAGCCAGGCGCAACCCGAAGAATAAGCAAACAAACAACAATGCTCTACCTCCCCAACTGCAAAATCAACATAGGCCTGAATGTGGTGTCGAAGCGCCCGGACGGCTACCACAACCTCGAAACGGTATTCTACCCCGTACCCCTCCGCGACAACTTGGAAGTGAAACCCCTCGACGACGCGGCCGACCCCTACCGCCTGACCGTTGGCGGCGCAAAGGTGGAAGGCCAGGCCGCCGACAACCTCGTGGTACGGGTGTACCTTGCCCTGAAAGAAGAGTTCGGCCTGCCGCCCGTCGACATATTCCTCTACAAAAACGTGCCGATGGGTGCCGGGCTGGGCGGCGGCAGCAGCGACGCCGCGTCGATGATGCTCCTGCTCAACGAGATGTTCGCCCTGGGCTTGCCGCCCGAGGAGATGGAGCGGCGCATAGCCCCGTTTGGCGCCGACTGCGCCTTTTTCGTCCGCAACAGGCCGGCTTACGCCACGGGCATAGGCGATGAACTCTCCCCCATACCCCTTTCGCTGCGGGGCAAGTTCATTCTGCTCGTCAAACCCGACGTGTTTGTCAGCACCAAGGAGGCTTACGCCCGCGTCACGCCGCGCCCGGCCGAATATCCCCTTCGCGAAGCCATCATGCAGCCCATTGAAACTTGGCGCGGCACGGTGGTCAACGACTTCGAGGCCTCCGTATTCCCCAACCACCCCGAACTGGCGGCCATCAAGCAAACGCTCTACGACATGGGAGCCTTGTACGCCGCCATGAGCGGCAGCGGCAGCACGCTGTTCGGCATATTCGACCGCCCCGTAGAGGAAGAGGCGCGCAAACTGTTCTCCGCCGCCTTTGTATTCAGCAAACAACTCGCAAGATGATATACTATTTCAGCGGAACGGGCAACTCCCTGCGTGTGGCGCGCGAGTTGGCCCGGCGGCTTGACCTCCCGCTCTCGTCTGTGGCTGAGCCAAAGCCCTGCGAGGGCGAACTTTCCCTGCTCGTCTTCCCCGTCTACGCTTGGGGCATACCGAGCGTGATGAGCGAATTTGTGGCGACGCTCTCAGCCCGTCCCTGCCCCAAGACGGTGGTGGCGGTGATGACCTGCGGCGACGACATGGGCTACGCCGACCGCGTGCTTGAACGCGAACTCACGGCCGCGGGCTGGCACCTCGACGGGGCTTTCTCCGTGGTGATGTGCGACACGTACATCTGCCTCCCGGGCTTCGACGTAGACAGCCCCGAACTGCTGCAAAAAAAGGAAAGCGCGTTCGCGCCCTGCCTCGACCGCATTGCCGCCCACATCCTTGCGCACCGCTACCGCGAGAAGGGTGACCTGGTGCGAGGCATCTGCCCTTGGCTCAAGACCTACGCCATCCGTCCGCTCTTCAACCGTTTCCTCATTGATTACCGGCGTTTCCGCGTGGACGGCGACAAATGCAAGGGCTGCGGCCGCTGCGCCAAACTCTGTCCGCTCCACAACATCGTGATGACCAGCGGAAACCGCCCCGAATGGCACGCCCACTGCACGCATTGCCTGCGCTGCTACCACTGCTGTCCCTCGCACGCCGTCGTCTACGGAAAATTCACGAAGGGAAAAGGGCAAGTAAAAATAAATATCTAATTTTGCCCGCCCTCGAAGCCAAGGCCGGGGCATAGTACGACACACACATAAACAAAGAAAGATGAACAACGAATGGTTTGAATGCAAGGTGAAATACGAGCGCACGATGGAGAACGGACTGGTGAAGAAGGTCAACGAGCCTTACCTGGTCGACGCCATCAACTTTACCGAAGCCGAACACCGCATTATTGAAGAAATCAGCCCCTATATGACGGGCGTGTTCGAGGTGAGCGATATCAAGCGCGCCCGTTACGCCGAAATGTTCGAAGCTCCCGGCGACGACAGTGCCGACAAGTATTTCCGTGCCAAACTCGTGTTTGTGACGCTCGACGAAAAGAGCGGCAAGGAGAAGAAAACGAGCCAGAACGTGCTTGTGCAGGCCGCCGACTTGCGCGACGCCATTAAGCGTCTCGACGAGGGCATGAAGGGGTCGATGCTCGACTACACCATCTTCTCCATTACCGAAACCCTCATCATGAACGTGTTCCACTACGCCGTACACCGCGAGAAGGAAGACGAACAGTAAAACGACTGAATGCGCAAAAGGCCCGGGCATTGTGAGCCTCGTCCTTTTGCGCATTCATTTTATACAAAGGAAACATGATACACTTGAACGAAATAAAGCAGACCCTGCGGCCGGGCGTGGGACTTGTGGCCGTGTCGAAGTTCCACCCGGCAAGCCTTATCGAAGAGGCCTATCGCCAAGGTCAGCGCGTGTTCGGGGAGAGCCGCGTGCAGGAACTGCAAGGCAAGCAAGCCTCGTTGCCCGCCGACATTGAGTGGCACTTCATCGGGCATTTGCAGCCCAACAAGGTGAAGTACATCGCGCCCTACATATCGCTTATCCACGCCGTCGACAGCCTCAAGCTGCTCCGCGAAATCAACAAGCAAGGGGCAAAGTGCGGCCGCCGCATCAAGTGCCTGCTCGAACTCCACATTGCCCAGGAAGAAACAAAGTACGGCCTGTCGCTTGCCGACTGCACCGAGCTACTCGAAGAGGGCGAATGGCGCGAGATGGCAAACGTAGAGATTGCCGGACTGATGTGCATGGCCTCGAACACCAGCGACGAGGCGCAGATACGCCGGGAGTTCCGCACCGCCTGGGACTATTTCAACGAGGTGAAGGAACGCTTCTTCGCCGCCGACGACGGCTTTTGCCAACGCTCGTGGGGAATGTCGCACGACTACCAGATAGCCCAGGACGAAGGGGCTACCCTCGTGCGCGTCGGCACGGCCATCTTCGGCGAACGGGAGTATTGAGACAAACGGCAGCCCCGAAAGCCTCGCCAAGGGGCGAGCCAAAGGCGTTTTGCCCCGAAAATCAGAAAAAAGGACTACCTTTGCTCATGCATACAAAGCACGAAAGATGAGCGAATACATTGTATCAGCACGAAAATACCGTCCGGTCTCGTTCGACACCGTAGTAGGACAGCACGCACTCACCACCACACTCAAAAACGCCATTGCGCAAGGCAAGCTGGCACACGCCTACCTGTTTTGCGGGCCGCGAGGCGTGGGCAAGACTACCTGTGCGCGCATTTTTGCCAAAACCATAAACTGCCTAAGTCCCACACCCGAGGGCGAGGCTTGCAACGAGTGCGAAAGCTGCAAGGCGTTCAACGAGCAGCGTTCGTACAATATCTATGAGTTGGACGCCGCCTCGAACAACGGCGTGAACGAAATTCGCGACCTTATCGACCAGGTGCAGATACCGCCCCAAGTGGGACGCTACAAGGTGTTCATCATCGACGAGGTGCACATGCTCTCCACCGCGGCTTTCAACGCATTCCTGAAAACCCTTGAAGAGCCGCCCGCACACGCCATATTCGTGTTGGCAACCACCGAAAAGCACAAAATCCTTCCCACCATTCTCAGCCGCTGCCAGATATACGACTTTTCGCGTATCACCGTGGCCGACGCCGTGCGCCACCTTGAATACGTGGCCGGCAAGGAAGGCATTAAGTACGAGCCGGAAGCTCTTCACGTAATCGCCGAGAAAGCCGACGGCGGCATGCGCGACGCCCTTTCCATCTTCGACCAAGTGACGAGTTTCTGTGAGGGGAACATTACGTACGGAAAGGTAATCGAGGATCTCAACGTGCTGGACTACGACGTGTACTTCCACATGACGGATCTCCTGCTCAAAAACGACATCCCCTCGGCTATGGTGCAGCTCAACGACACGCTGAGCAAGGGCTTTGAGGCTAACTATTTCGTGGGCGGCCTGGCCTCGCACTTCCGCAACCTGCTGATGAGCCGCGACGAACAGACGCTGCCGCTGCTCGACGTGAGCGACCGCGTGCGCCAACGCTACCACGAGCAAGCCATGCGTTGCGAGCCGAAAGTACTCTACCGCGCCTTGAAACTTTGCAGCGACTGCGACCTCCACTACAACGCCTCGCGCAACAAGCGGCTTCTCGTAGAGCTGACGCTTATTGAGGTGGCGCAGGCAGCCTCGGGCGACGAAGACGCCGGTTGTGGGCGTCGCCCTACGCGACGACTAAAACCCCTATTCAAACAAGCGGCGGCCGCCACTCAGGCCGCACGCCCGGCAGCCGGCACAGCTACCAGCCGCCCCTATACTTCCCCCCGAAACGTTACAAAGCCCGTCGCTTCGGAGCCGCAGGCTTCGGCCGGCGCAGCCAAGCCGCAAGCGTCGTTTCTTGACAGCTTGGGGCAAAATTCCCCGCAATACAGTTCGCACAAGGTGGCTCACACGCTCTCCTTGTCCAAGATGAGGGAGAGCATACGCAACCGCCAAACAGCCGCCACGCCACAACCCTCGGCAGCCTCGGCGCAAAACGCGCCCGCAACTCAGACTGGGGCGGCGCAGCTCTGCACCCCGTTCACGCAGGACCAGCTTGTTTACTGGTGGTTTCGCTATGCGCAAAACCTCCCCGTGCAGGAACGCGCCTTGCAGGGACGCATGAAAAGCATTGAACCGACGCTCAACACCGAGACATGGGAGGTGGGCGCAACGGTCGAAAACGAAATGGTGGAGCAATACCTGCGCCAGGTGCAGGTGCCGCTGGTGAACTTCCTGCGTATGCAGCTCCGCAACGACCGCATCACGCTCCGCATCGCCATCGCCTCCGCCGACGCTCCGCAAAGGGCTTTCAGCCGCCTCGAACAGTACAAGGATATGCTCCAGCGTTGCTCCGAACTCGAAATGCTGCGAAAGGAACTTGAACTGGAACTGGCCTGACCCCCAGCCCCCACCTCCAACAACGAAACACATACATTATTATATAACCACACAAACTCTGTGCTTTGGGCAAGTGCCTGACGCGCTACTCACGTTCTTATGGAAAATACTCCGCAGAAGTATGTCACCGTGGCATACGAACTCTACATCGACAACGAAAAAGGCATTCACGAACTCGCCGAGAAAGCACCCGCTGAACATCCCTTCCAGTTTATTTCGGGCATGGGCTTTACGCTCGAAGCCTTCGAAGCCAACCTTATCAACCTCAACGAGGGCGACAAGTTCGACTTTGTGCTTAAAAAGGACGACGCTTACGGCGACTACGTGCAGGAACACGTAATAGACCTGCCCAAGTCGACGTTCAGCATCAACGGCAAATTCGATGCCGATATGGTCTATCCCGGTGCGGTACTTCCCCTTGTCAACGGCGACGGCAACCGCTTTGACGGACTTGTGCTTAAAGTGACGGACGAAACCGTGACCGTCGACCTCAACCACCCCCTTGCCGGCAAGGACCTTCACTTCAAGGGCGAGGTGGTGACTATGCGCGAGGCGACCAACGCCGAAATAGAGGAAATGGCCAAGCGCATGAGCGGCGAAGGCTGCGGATGCTGCGGCGGTGAGGGCGACTGCGAAGGCGGTTGCCACCATCACAACGGCGAAGAGTGCCACCACGGCGAGGGCAAGAAGGGCGGATGCTGCCACAAGCATTGATGAGCCGGCTCAACGGCATATTATGATAGGAATACCCTAAGAACAATCCAAAACCTGCAATGAATACATTTGGCCAAGTGTTTCGCCTCACCACTTTCGGCGAGAGCCACGGTGCCGGCATAGGCGGCGTAATCGACGGCATGCCCGCCGGCGTAGAGGTGGACATGGACTTTCTGCAAGCCGAACTCGACCGCCGCAAGCCCGGGCAGAGCGCGCTCACCACGGCGCGCAAGGAGGGCGACAAGGTGGAACTGCTCTCGGGCGTGTTCGAGGGCGTGACGACGGGCTGCCCCATAGGGTTTCTCGTGCGCAACGAAAACCAGCACTCCGCCGACTACGAGAATATGCGCAACGTGTTCCGTCCCTCGCACGCCGACTTCACCTATCAGCAAAAGTACGGCATACGCGACCACCGGGGCGGCGGACGAACCTCGGCGCGCGAAACCATTGCCCGCGTGGTGGGCGGCGCGTTTGCCAAGATGGTTCTTCGCGACAAGGGCATACGCATCACGGCCTACACCTCGCAGGTGGGCGGCATTGCGCTCGACAAGAGTTACGCCGAACTCGACTTTCAGGAGATTGAACGCAACCCCGTGCGCTGCCCCGACCCGGAGAAAGCCGAAGCCATGGCGCAGCTAATCAGCGAGGTGAAAGCCGACGGCGACACCATTGGCGGCATCATCACCTGCGTCATCGAGGGCTGCCCCGTGGGGCTCGGCGAACCGGTGTTCCACAAGCTCCACGCCCAGCTCGGTGCGGCCATGCTCGGCATCAACGCCGTGAAGGGCTTTGAATACGGCGAGGGCTTTGCCGGCATTACGGCGCGCGGCAGTGAGCAGAACGACGTGTTCGTGCCTGCGCCGCAGGGCGGCATCACCACGCTTACCAACCACAGCGGCGGCATTCAGGGCGGACTGAGCAACGGGCAGGACATCTTCTTCCGCGTGGCGTTCAAGCCAGTGGCCACGCTCCTGCGCGAGCAGCAGACCGTCGACCGCCAGGGAAACGCCACCACGCTCAAAGCCCGCGGACGGCACGACCCTTGCGTCCTGCCGCGCGCCGTTCCTGTCGTCGAAGCCATGGCAGCCATGGTGATTTTGGATAATTTTATGCTTAACAACATGAAAGTATAGCCAAAACAAAGATTTTGCAAACTTTTCTTTGCAAAATCTTTGTTTGTTATTTGCGTTGTTATATATTTGCATCATCAAGTTGTCGTGATGATAACGCTATCAAATAGTTTAGTTAAGTCTAGTTTAGTTTTTGTGTTGGTTAATGGGGGCTCGTAGAGACGATGCCTCCATTAATTTATTTTCAGCCGTATGCGGAAAAGCATTAATTCGTACATTTGCAAGCGTCACGACTTCGGACTTAACCGCGACAATTATTTATTTCCCAAACCATTTATTTATACTTATGAAAATTACACTCACCCACAAACTGCGCAGTCTCGTGCTGCTGTGTTTGCTGAGCTGCTTGCCGTGTGCCGTGGCGCACGCTTTCGACCTCAGCAAGCCGGGCGTGGTGCTTCGCGTTGTAAGTAACGCCACCGGTCTGGCGGTTGGCAACGGCGGCAACTCGGCGCACGACACCTACCTGCAGATGGAGACAGTCGACAACGACTCGCAGAGCCAAGATTGGCTGCTCCTGCCTGTCGAAGCCGAGAGCAACATATACGCATTCTACAACCCCAACTGCGGCATGGGCATCGACCTTGCCCCCACTTCGGGCTACCACGTGCTGCAATGGGACGGCGACGCCACCAACGCCAACCAACAGTTCTGCATCAAGGCTGTAGAGGGCTTGGACGACGTGTACCAAATTCTCAACGTGGCCGAGGACCGCGCCCTGACGGCTCGCGAGGACGGCAGCCTCTACATGGACCAAGACCTCACGGCCGCCAGCAGCTACTTCAAGTTTGCGGCTACCTCGCGTACCGTGACCACTCCCGTGGCCGAACTTACCTACATCTTTAAGAACAAGAGCACGGGCAACGTGCTGACCAACCGCGGCAGCCGCACGCAGGGCGCGCTCATCTACGCCGATGCTGAGGCTGAGGGCGACTATGGTCAGCACTGGCAGTACAAGCGCATGAGCTACAAGAGCGGACGAAACACCGTTTCCGCCTGTGTGCTTTACAACCAAATGTACGGCTACGCCATCGACGCCGGACTTAACGGCAACAAAGTGCCGCTCCAGTACGGCGCAGACGCTTCGAACGTCAACCAGCAAGTGACGCTCAGCCCCGTCGACGGACAAGACGGCGTTTACCAGATTGTTTACTCGCGCAGCAACGTTTCCTATTATGTAGCATGCGCCTCAGACGGCAGCACAAGCATGGTGACGGACGCTTCGGACGAAAGCACCTACTTCACAATCTCCCTTACCGACGCTCCCGTCGTCGTGAAAAACGACTGGGAGAACGAGTGCGTGTTCGCCGTGAACAAGGAGGAAGGCCACGCTACTTATATGCCCTACCTCAACACCGACGAACTCCGCGGCGACGCCGCGCGCTATGCCCAGCCTTGGCTCGACCCGCAAAGCTCGTGCTACCTCACGCTCAACGGCACGTGGAAAATCAACTTCGTGAAAGACCCGTCGCTCCGCCCCGGCGAGGACGACTTCTACGGCAACTCGGTCGACGTGAGCGGCTGGGACAACATCGACGTGCCCTCGTGCGTCGAGATGAAGGGCTACGGCGATCCCTGGTACGTCAACGTAGACTACCCGTTCGAGGACAATCCGCCCTACATCAGCATGAAGACCAACCTCTACAACTCCGTAAGTTCGCTCCGCCGCAACTTTACGCTGCCCGAGGGCTGGGACGCTAAACGCGTGTTCCTCCACTTCGACGGTATCTACAGCGGTGCCTACGTGTGGGTGAACGGCGAAAAGGTGGGCTATACCCAAGGCTCGAACAACGATGCCGAGTTCGACGTAACTCCCTACGTGCATACGGGCGACAACAACGTGAGCGTACAGGTGTTCCGCTTTACCGACGGCTCCTACCTCGAAGGTCAGGACTGCTGGCACATGAGCGGCATCCACCGCGACGTTTACCTCTTCGCCACTCCTAAGACTTACATCCGCGACCACAGCATTACCTCTACGCTCAATGCCTCCGACGGCTACCGCAGCGGCGAGATGAGCGTGGCACTCACGATGAACAACCGCGACGGCCAGGCAGCCCAGAAGCAGGTGCGCGTGCGCCTCTTCTCGCCCGACGGCACACAGGTGGGCGAACAGACCGCCTCGTTCTCGTTTGCCGACGGCGACAAGCAGGAAAACACCCAGACGGTGACATTCTCCGGCCTGAGCAACCTTGAGCTTTGGACGGCCGAAACGCCCAACCTCTACACCCTCGACATCGCCCAGCTCGATGCCTCGGGCAACGAGGAAGAGGCTTTCGCCACGAAGTACGGCTTCCGCCACATTGAGATACCCTCCGACGACCACCGCGTCTACATCAACGGCAAGCAGGTGTACTTCAAGGGTGTCAACACGCAGGACACGCATCCCCTCTACGGCCGAAGCATCGACGTGGAGACCATGCTCAAGGACATCACCCTCATGAAGCAGGCCAACGTCAACACAGTGCGCACGAGCCACTATCCGCGCCAGGCCAAGATGAACGCCATGTTCGACTACTACGGACTCTACGTAATGGACGAGGCTGACCTTGAATGCCACAAGAACTGGACCGACAACAACTCCGGCAACGTGAACACGGGCATGTCGAGCTCAAGCAGCTGGACACCGGCTTACAACGACCGCGAACGCCGCATGGTGCTCCGCGACCGCAACCACCCGAGCGTCATCTTCTGGAGCCTTGGAAACGAGAGCGGCTACGGCAGCAATATGCTCTCGAACTACAACCTCATCAAGTCGCTCGACTCTTCGCGCCCCATCCACTACGAGGGTTCTACCAACGCCAACACCAGTCAGGCTACCGACCTTTGGAGCCGTATGTACCCCTACCTCGAAGGAAGCTCGAAGTACGTGCCCACTGAGGCCAACTCCAACTGGGCGCAGCAGCCCTACTTCATGTGCGAGTACGACCACGCCATGGGCAACTCGCTCGGAAGCTTGCAGGACTACTGGGACGTAATCGAAGGCAGCACCTACGGCATAGGCGGCTGCGTATGGGACTGGGTTGACCAATCCATCGTGTCGTACGACGACCAGCAGGCCGGAAACCTCACGGTCAACGGCTTCAACAAGTACCGCACGGGCTACGACTGGGACGACGCTCCCCATCAGGGCAACTTCGTGAACAACGGCGTTATCGGCGCAGACCGCGCATGGAACGCCAAGCTCACCGAACTGAAAAAGGTTTACCAGTACGTGAAGTTCTCCGACTACGACGCCGACGCCAACACCGTCAAGGTGACGAACGCCTACGACTTCACTACGCTCGACCAGTTCGACCTCGTTGCCAGCATATTGGTGAACGGCACGCAAGTGGCTTCGGGCAGCGCGCCTCTCTCCGCAATTGCTCCGGGCGCAACCGAGGTTGTGACCATCCCGGCCGCTTACGACGCAACCGCCGACATTGCCGCCGGCAAGGAAGTACTTGTCAACCTCAATGTAGTCCGTCCCGAAATTACCGCGGCTACGGAGGCCGGCTTCGGGGTGGCTACCGCACAGTTCACCAAGAGCGCACGCACCGACAAGCTCGCCACGGTAAGCCCCACAGGCGAACTCACGCTCACCAACTACGGCACGCTCAACGATTTGAAGGGCGACAACATTGAGTTCGTCTACAACAACAGCAAGCACGAGATAACCAAGTGGACGCAGAACGGCATCTCCGTGATCAAGGAAGGCGGCACTCCCGACTACGAGAACTACCGCTGGATTGAGAACGATGCCCCCTACGGCACAGACCCGTGGTACAATCAGGGCAACGGCATCTCCGAAAAGTCCTCTACGTTCGTCCTCGCCGACGACAAGAAGTCGGCCACGCTCACCGTCAACGCCACGGGTTCGTGGGCTAACTGCAAGTACGTATATACCATCTACGCCGACGGCACTGTCGACCTGAATACGGAGTACACTCCGCAAGTGTCTTCTACCGACTATACCAAGGCTGTACGCCGTCTCGGTTTGCAAATGGCCTTCCCGGGCGAGTTCTCCAACGTGGAATACTACGCCAACGGACCGCTCGAAAACTACATTGACCGCCAGACGGGCTCGTTCCTCGGTCGCTACACCAGCACCGTATGGGACATGAACGAGTACTACCTCCGTCCGCAGACGATGGGCAACCGCATGAACCTACGCGACCTCACGCTCTCCGACAGCTTGGGCAACAAAATTATGGTTGAGACCGAGGGCACAGTGGCATTCTCCACGCTCTACTGGACCGACCAGCAGCTCAAAGCCAAGAGCCACAATTGGGAACTCACCGTTCCGACGCAGTTGGCCGACCGCACCGTTTACGCCCACTTCGACTACTGCCAGCGCGGCATCGGCTCGGGCTCATGCGGTCCGCAGGCCACTGAGCAGTACCTCGTGCCCACGAGCGGCACTTACGGCTACACGCTCCGCTTCACCACGGCCAAGGGCGTTCCCTCGGGTATCGGCAGCGCAGAGGCTGACAACGGCACAAGCGCGTTGAAGGTGACGCACGACGCAAACAACGTGACCATCGCTGGAAACATCGAGGCTGGCACAACCGCCACGCTCTACAACGCCGGCGGCGTATGTCTGGGCAAGGTCACCGCAGCTTCGGCTACGAGCAGCCTCACGCTCTCCATCGATGGCCAGCCCCACGGCTCGTACATCATCGCTATTGACGCACCCCACAGCCGCCGTGTACACAAAATTCTGAAGTAAACCTACGCACACTCCCCCTCCTCGCCCACACGGCAAGGAGGAAAGAACAACAAAAGCGCGAGGCAACCTGCATCAAACGGGTTGCCTCGCGCTTTTTTGCGTGCCTGCTCCGGCCGTCCTCTGTGGCCGTTAGAAATGTATTATTGCTGTCCG
Source organism: Clostridiales bacterium (assembly GCA_963632215.1). Classification (GTDB taxonomy): domain Bacteria; phylum Bacteroidota; class Bacteroidia; order Bacteroidales; family Bacteroidaceae; genus Alloprevotella. Next base: position 100 of record CAVGTD010000031.1, on the reverse strand, counting down.
CTAAAACGCCAAAGGGCATAAACATCCCGTCCGAAGTCCTTTAAGTAGTGTTCGTTGAATAATAGCGAAAACACTGATAATCAATAAATAATATAAGGAA
>CAVGTD010000030.1:0-26989 GCA_963632215.1 Clostridiales bacterium | reverse complement strand
ACAATAAGCCCGCCGCGCTGAAAGAGAAAATCTTCTCCCGCGTGTTCGAAGCCGCCGAAATAGCCCATTTCAGCAAATCGGAACTCCACGAGTACGAAGACAGTCTCAAATCCTTCCGCGACCTCAAGAATTCCATAGATTCAGCAACAATGAAAGGCAAAGAGGAAGGTCGTGTTGAAGAACAGATGAAAATTGCCAGAACAATGCTTGCCAAAGGTCTTGCCGTTGATTTCATTGCGGAAATGACGGGGCTAAGTACTGAGCAAATACAAGAACTTTAGGGAAATATGCGAAACCGCCTTTGCAAGGCAATTTGTCTTGCAAAGGCGGCTTCGTTTCCGGCAGTAAAGAGGTCTTCTCTTTGTCCGGTTTGTTGTTTCTGTCTCCGGGGCCGTCGATGAATACTTGGCAAGCGGCATATCGTATACTTGGCAAGCGGCAAGTTGTACACTTGCAAGGATACACGTGTATACTTGCCAAGTATTTATCCACAACCCCGGGGATAAAATTGACAACCTCGGGGGTAGAAACAGCTATGCAGCAGGTGCTAATACAGTTGCTGCCCCGAGAACTTTTGAACTATGTGGCAGTGTTTTTGAAATCAGGTGGCTTATAATGGTGTTTTGGGTATTTATCCGTTGCTCTGTTCCTCTCGTTCAATGATATCCATCAGTTGTGCGGCAGTTACAACCTTTGGCGTTAGCGGAAAGTGCCTTGAGGTTGCCTGTGACGAGAAAGGAACTCTCATCACTCAGCGAAACTTCATAGAACACTCGATCGGACTCGTCGGGCATATCACTCTCGAAAGGAAAGCGGTTGGTGTCCTTGCCATATTTTTTGATGTAACTCAATAATCCGATGATGTCTTTTTCTTTGAGCTTGAATTTGGGACGATGAAGTACTTCGTTGTATTCTTTTAGAATCTCGTTGTTGTACAAAGGTGTTATCTTCCTGTCAAACAACCCGTTTACGACCCTTCTTGTTGAGGCTGAAGGATTATTTGTGATGAACGAGGACACGAAGATATTCGTGTCAATGACAGCATACACCATTCTTTTCCTTTTTTAAACGTCTGACTTCGTTGATTTCAGCGTTGATTTCGTCAAGTGTCATTTCAAGATTGTTATCTCTTGCCGTCTTACACATATTTTCAAAGGCTTTGCGGGCATTGAGGGTCACTTCGTCTTCTTCTTTTTTGTAGTCCGCTTTAATGGCGAAAGGAATGCTGCGCGTGCGTATCACGGCTTTTACGAATGTGTTGATGGCTGTGTTTGCGCTCATTCCAAACTGGGCGCAAAGGTCGTCGAATAAGGCTTTCTGCTGGTTGTCTATACGAACGGTCATTGATGTCTGTGCCATAGTGCTTTGTTTTTACATTAGTGTGCTGCAAATATACGGCATTATGACGTAAATGCAAATGGCAATAGGCTCGTTTCCCCTTAGATGGGAAAAGGGGTTGCACTGGTTGTAGGATGATAGGATATTCTTGGGGGACAAAGAAAAGATAAAGGGAAGAAACTCTTTCGCAAACGGTTTGCGAGGAGCTGCTTCCCTGTTTATCTTGGTGAAGTGCGGACGGCGGTGTTGGCTGCCGTACTTAGGAGAGAACTGAAACCTTCGTGCAACGCTTCCGTGCTGTGGGCGTACGGCGGTTGCGTAGGGCGGAGTTTGCTGCTGGGGGAGTGGATGACCGCTGAGCCGGGGCGTTTTATTCAGGCGGTTTTACTTAGTGGGTGGCTCGGGGCGGTTGGACTGCCTTGCAGCGGATTGTTTTACTTAAAAGGGGTGCCGCTTTTTCAGCAACTCTTTGCTTTCCTTGCGGCGGTATGGATGGATTGATTGTTTTCGGGTTATTCCCTTGGGGAGGGGCGGTCAGATGTTGAGCAACTGGCGCAGGAAATCGTCGGTCATGTTCCCCGTGAGGTTGATGAGGCGGAAGCGCTTGTCATACTTCATGAACAAAACCATCTCAACGATGTATTTTTCCCGGCGCCGCACGTAGAGCCGTTTCCCCTGTTCGTCGGCGTAGGGCTTGTAGCGTGCGCCGTTGCGAGTGGCGAGGTTGACGGCCTTGTTGTAGAGCTTTGTAGTCTCCGTGACCGCACTGTTGCTCACCATACGGATGGACTTGAGCTGCGAAAGCACCTGCTTCGTGGCGTCGCTGCTCTCCACGTCGGGCAGCTGCATCATGCGTTCGAGCATGAGCGGCGAAATGGTGGTGCATTCGAGTGTCGTCCCCTTGGCGTAGAGCGACATGAAGCGTTGGGCAAAGTCCTGCTCGCCTTGCGCCGCCATGGTCAGCACCGACACGATGGTTATGAGGAATGAGATGAGGCGTTTCATCGCGTGGCTGAGGCTTTACTTCCGTGAGTTGGTGGGATTGGCGGTTGACTTGCGGACTTCCGTGCCGTGTTTGGCGGAGTCGTTGACGGCCGTTTGCGCGCCTTCCTTAAACATACGAAGCGTTTCCATGCCGGCCTCGTAGGCTTTCTGCGGGTCTTGGTAGGAATCCTTGTAGGCCGACTGGTCGTAGTCCCAACTGCCAGCCGCGCCTTTGTCCGACGAGGTGAACGAATGCTGGGCGGCAGTGCCGAGCAGCGTTACGATGGCCACGGCGGCCGCGGCGCGGTAGAGCGGGCGCAAGCGGTTGAAGAGCGAAATGTGTGCGGCTTTCACCGTCTTCGCAGTGGGGGCTGCGGCATCGGCAACCGTACTGGCATTGTTTTCGGCAGCTACGGCTGCAAGCATCTTGTCGTCGAAGTCAGAACCCAACGACAGCGCGGCCTGCTCTTGCTCATATACGAACAAGCTCTTGTAGCGTGCCAGTTCGGCCGGCACGTTCTCTTGGCTGAAAAAGGCTTTCAGAATGTCCTCTTCTTGGAGCGTGGTTTCACAGTTCCAATAGCGGTCAAGGAGTTGTTCGATATATTTATAGTCCATAGTAATTGTCTTGTTTTTCGTACGCTTCCCTCACGGCTTTGCGTGCGCGGTGGAGCGTCACCTTGAAGAGTTCCTCCGTGATGTCCATTGCAGCGGCTGCTTGGGCGTAGGTCATGCCCTCGATGTCGCGCAGTTGGATGGCTGTGCGCTGCCTCTCGGGCAGGGCGGAGAATATGCGGTGAACTGCCTGCAAGCGGTCTTCCTGTTCGAGCCGTTCGTCGGGCGAGGGGCTGGTGTCCGGTGCGTCCGCCTGTTCGGTTTCGATGGAAAGCGTGCCGTTTCCGAGTCGCCCGATACGGTCGAGTGCGAGGTTGCGGCAAACCGTAATGCAGTAGGCTTCGAGATTGCCAATGCGGCTGCCGCCTTGGCATTCGCGCCACACCTTGACGAGCGTGTCCTGCGTAAGGTCTTCCGCCTCTTGCCTATTCCGGGTGATGCGCAGCCCCATGCGGAATATTTTATCCTTCATGGGGAGCAGGTGTTGGCGGAAGTCGATGTCGTTCATTGGGAGGCTCTCTATTGGGTAGACGATTGAGGCGGGGAAATGTTACACGCTGTGGACGAAAGAATCAATATATTTTTTCGCAGACGATGATAACGTGTTGATTATCAGCGGTTGTAGTGGCGAAAATAAATTGGCCGCCGCCCTCTTTTAGACGTAGTTTTTTGCGCAGAGCGTCCACACTCCCTGGAAAATTGCGTATGCTGAGGTTTGCCTTAGGGCAGTCGGCTTGCAACGCTTTGAGGCTCTGCTTGTCGAAGCCGTAGACTCGTTTGGTGCGGAATTTGCGGCCGGGGAAACCCTCCAACAGTTCGGCAGATGTATAGAGGTGGGAATTGGGGTGCAGCTTCTTCACTCCGTATGCCGTGCAGAGCCACTTGAACGCCCCTGCTTTCATCACCGCCGCTCCCGGTTCGTAGAGGTATTTGTCGATGGTTGCGGCGTATTCCGCATGCGCTTCGTCCTCCTCCTTGCGGGTAAAGCGGATGTCCGTATTCCCCTCGTGTACGAAGAACACAGGTTCGCCGCCGTCCCTCTGCATCACCAGCAGGAGTTCCTTGCATTCGCCGTCAGCCCCCACCACGTGTACCTCGCTCACCGACGGGAGCGAGCGCAGGGCGGCTGAGATGTCGAGCATTGGGGAGAGTTTGGCCAGGACGTATCGGCTCTTGTCCAGAAGTTCGTCCTGCAAGGCGCAGAGATTGGGCTCGCAGTCCTCAATCAGCACCACTTTGCCCCCCGAACTGCTGCGCCTTGCCGGGTCGATGAACAAAAGATCGGCCTCTGCGGTCATCTGCCGCAAATATTCCACACCGTCACCCTCAACTACTTCGGCTCTGTCAAGCCCCAACAGCGGAAAGTTGTGGCGAGCCGCCGCGCATAGTTCGCCCTTGCGTTCCACATACACGGCGCGGCGGAAGAGCGGGGCGATAAACGAGAAGTCCACGCCCATGCCCCCAGTGAGGTCAGCCATTCGCTCGCCACCCTCGGGCAAGAGGCGCTTGACCACAGCGGTCTTGTACTCCGCCGCCTTTTGGCTCGAACATTGTTCCAACGCAAGGCGGGGCGGAAAGACGATGCCATCGGTCGAAGCCCAAGCCGGCACCTTGCGGCTCATGCGTTGCCAGCCTTCTGCCTGTTGGAGGATGAAAGCCGCTTGCGGATGTTTTTGAGAAGAGAGCGTCAGAGCGAGTTTGTCGATGGGCAACTTGCGCCATTGCGCCATGTCGGAGGGAGAAACGGGGGGATACATTACATATAGGATAGGGTGGGGCATTGTCGCCGTTACAAAGTTAGGGAAAGCCGCTGGAAGTTGCATAAATTATGCATTGTGGCTAAAAATGTCGCATTTTTCTTGCATATTATTTGCAAGAGCGAATAATAGTGATACATTTGCGCAGAATTTATACAGAAATGTGAACGCGGCGGAAGTCCGATACCATGTATTTCTGCTTCTGCGCGAAAGCCCTTTGCCCGAAAAACTTGACGGCAAAAGGCAGACGGGGAAATCCCAACCTTGACCTTAGGAAAACACACACAGAGGAAGCACAAGCAATGAAAAACAATAGAAGGGTAAAGCCGCCGATGCGGTTTTGCCCTTTTCTGTCTCGTGCCAGCGGTGAAGAAATATCGTGAAAAAGAACGCAAAAGACGGCACGTGAAGAAAAATCGCTATCTTTGCAAGCGGAAATAGTTATTAAGGTGAAGTTGAAAGGATTCCAACGCACATTGAAACGTGTCGGAGTTCTTTCGGTTTTTTTTGATATCCTTGTCCAAGGCTATTGTCCGAAATTTATCACAAACGAAAAATCATACACAAGAGATTATGGCTTATATGACACAAGAGGGCTATGACAAGATGGTAGCCCAACTCCGTCACATGGAATCGATAGAACGCCCGGCGGCTTCGGCTGCCATCGCTGAGGCTGCCGACAAAGGCGACCTTTCGGAAAACAGCGAGTACGACGCAGCTAAGGAACACCAGTCGAAACTCGAAGGGCGCATTGCAGAACTGAAAAGAACTATCTCCGAAGCAAAGATCATTGACAAGTCGAAGATTAAGGCCGACGTGGTGCAGATACTTACCACCGTGGAGATGAAGAACGTGAAGAACGGCATGGTAATGAAGTACACCATCGTGAGCGAGAGCGAAGCCAATCTCCGCGAAGGCAAAATATCCAGCACAACCCCCATTGCACAAGGCCTGCTCGGCAAGAAAGTGGGCGACGTGGTCGACGTGAAGATTCCCCAAGGCGTGATCAGCCTCGAAATCCTCGGCATCAGTATTTAAGGCGTACGGCTAAGGCCGACGGAAAAAGAGCAAAACGTTCAGACGATGACAATATTCTCAAAGATTATCGCAGGGGAAATCCCTTCGTACAAATGCGCCGAGGACGACCGCTTCTACGCGTTCCTCGATATCAACCCATTGGCTCAGGGGCACACGCTCGTGGTGCCTAAGCACGAGGTTGACTACATTTTCGACCTTGGCGACGAGGAACTCTCGCAGATGGTGGTGTTTGCCAAGCGTGTGGCACTCGCCATTCAGGAGGCATTCCCCTGCCGCAAGGTGGGTATGGCCGTGCTGGGACTCGAAGTGAACCACGCCCACATACACCTGGTGCCGCTGCAAAGCGAGGGCGACATGGACTTCCGCAAGGCGAAGCTCCAACTGCCGGCAGAGACCATGCAGCAGACAGCCGACAAGATATTGGCGGCATTCCAAAAGTAACCCCCTGCAATCGCCGGGCAAACGTCCCGAGATTGTTCCTTTTGTCTTAAAAGATGTTCCCTTTCTTATTTGTCCTTAAAATGAGAAAGGGAACATTTCGTGTAATTGAAAACTTTTTCCAAATTTGCAGTTTCCGAACAGAGACAATAGATAAAGCAATTCAATAAAGTACAAAACAGTATGGAATCCGCACAAGGAAAACTGGGTGTGATGTGTGTAGGCCTCGGTGCCGTCACCACCACCTTTATCACAGGTGTGCTTATGGCCCGCAAGGGACTGGCAAAGCCTATAGGTTCAATGACGCAATACGACAAGATTCGCGTAGGACGCGGCAAGGACAAGAAATACCTGCATTACGGCGAAATTGTTCCCCTCACATCGCTCAACGACATCGTGTTCGGTGCATGGGACGTATATCCCGCCAACGCCTACGAGAGTGCGCTCAACGCCGAGGTGCTTCGCGACCGCGACATTGAACCCGTGCGCGACGAACTGAAAGCTATCGTGCCGATGAAGGCCGCTTTCGACCACAACTACGCCAAGCGTCTCGACGGCGACAACGTGAAGGACTGCGCCACCCGCTGGGATATGGTTGAGGCTTTGCGCGAGGACATCCGCCGCTTCAAGGCCGAAAACCACTGCGACCGCATCGTGGTAATTTGGGCCGCATCTACCGAAATCTACGTGCCGGTTGACGAGAACGTACACGGCTCAGTGGCTCAACTTGAAGCAGCCATGAAGGCAAACGACTGCGAACACGTGGCTCCCTCCATGTGCTACGCCTATGCAGCCCTTAGCGAAGGCGCGCCGTTCATCATGGGCGCGCCCAACACCACGGTGGACATCCCCGCCATGTGGGAACTGGCCGAAAAGACAAAGATGCCCATTGCCGGCAAGGACTTCAAGACGGGACAGACTCTCGTGAAGAGCGGTTTCGCCCCCATCATCGGCACTCGCTGCCTCGGCCTGAGCGGTTGGTTCTCTACCAACATCCTCGGCAACCGCGACGGACTTGTGCTCGACGAGCCTGCAAACTTCCACACCAAGGAAGTGTCGAAACTCTCGACCCTCGAAAGCATCCTCGTGGCCGACGACCAGCCCGACCTCTACTCCGACTACTACCATAAGGTGCGCATCAACTACTATCCGCCCCGCAACGACAACAAGGAAGGTTGGGACAACATCGACATCTTCGGATGGATGGGCTACCCCATGCAGATTAAGATCAACTTCCTCTGCCGCGACTCTATCCTCGCCGCTCCCCTGTTGCTCGACCTCGTGCTTCTCTCCGACCTTGCCGCACGCAAGGGACGCTACGGCACGCAGCGTTTCCTGAGCTTCTTCCTCAAGAGCCCGATGCACGATTATACGCAGGGTGAAGTACCCGTGAACCACCTCTTCCAGCAGTACGTAATGCTGAAGAACGCCATTCGCGAGATGGGCGGTTACGAGGCCGACGAGGAAATCGACTAATACGGCCGGTCCCGTCGCATTCTGACACCTGACACAATAAGCTCCGTTCCCCAACGCCGCGGCGTTGAAGGAGCGGGGCTTATCCCTTTTTGCGCCCGACGCACCCCCCGACTAACTAAACCCTGCCAGCACTATCTGTCCTTTCACTCACCGCTGTCCGAAATGAAAAGACTCCTTTTATTATTGACTGCCTTCATCGGCCTTGCCGCTTCGCTCCTTGCCCAAACGAATATGGTGGGCACTGTGACCGACGCGAAAACAGGCGAGCGGCTGCCCTTTGTCAACGTAATCTACGTGAACGGCCAAGGCACGAAGACCGACTTCGACGGTTGCTTTTCCATCCCCTTTCGCCAAGGGGCGAAACTGCGTGTGTCCGTGATAGGCTACGAAACGCGTACCCTCACACTCAAGACTCCGCCCTCCGACACGCTTCGCGTGCGCCTCACGTCGATGGAGAAGTCGCTCGGAACGGCTGAGGTGACGGGTAAGAAAACCAAATACTCGCGCAAGAACAATCCCGCCGTTGAACTCATGAAGCGCGTGATAGCCGCCAAGGGCAACAGCGACCTGCGGCAGCACGACTACTTCACCGTAGAAAAATACTCGAAGCTCACCTTTGCTTTCAACGAAGTGACCGACAAGGTCTTTGAGGAGGGAAAGTTCAAGAAACTCCCCTTCCTGAAAGACCACGTAGAGGTGTGCAACGAAACGGGCAAACTCATACTCCCCATTTCGGTTGACGAGACCGTGTCGCGCACCATTTACCGCAAAGACCCGCAGACGGAGAAGACCATTGTCACGGGGCAACGCTCCAACGGTCTGACAGACCTTGTGCAGACGGGCGACATCGTCACCACCATGCTCAAGGACTGCTTCACCGATGTCGACATCTACAAGGACGACGTGCGCCTGTTGCAATACCCCTTTACCAGCCCCGTATCCACCAAGTCGGCCATAGGGTTCTACCGCTACTTTATTGTCGACACGCTCATGGTGAGCAGCGACCGCTGCATACGGGTGGACTTTACACCTAACAATCCGCAGGACTTCGGCTTTTCGGGTAGCCTTTACATCGTGGCAGACAGCACCTACCGTGTGCGCAAGGTGGAGATGGGCATTCCCGTGAGGTCCGACGTGAACTTCGTGAAGTCCATGCGCATCATTCAAGAGTTTCAGCAGCTCCCCAGCGGCGAGCAGGTGCTTCTGCGCGACGATATGCTCGTGGAACTCGAAGTGGCGAAGTTCCTCCACAAGTTCATGGTGAAGCGCACTACGGAATACTCCGACTACGACTTCGCCCGCATCCCCGACCGCACGTTCAAAATTAAGGGCGACACCTATGTCTCCGCCGATGCGCAGATGCAGGACGACCGTTTTTGGCAGGAACACCGCACCGACTCGCTCACCAAGAGCGAGGGTAGCATCAAGCAGCTCATCGACCGCCTCTACCAGCTTCGCGGCTTCCGCCCCATCCTGTGGGTGGCAAAGGCGTTTATCGAGAACTTCGTCGAAACGTCCACCAACCCCGACCGCCCCTCAAAGGTCGACATCGGTCCGGTGAACACCATGATTACCCAAAACTTTGTGGACGGCTTGCGCCTACGCGCCTCGGCGCAGACCACTGCCAATTTCAACAAGCACCTGTTCCTGAAAGGCTACATAGCCTACGGTTTCAAGGACAACAAGTGGAAAGGCATGGGCGAGGTGACGTATTCGTTCAACGAAAAAGCCTATCTGCCGCGCGAGTTCCCCGTGAACAACCTCACGTTCAACTACACGCGCGACGTGATGTCGCCCTCCGACAAATTCATGCCCACCGACAAGGACAACGTGTTCACCTCGTTCAAGTGGACCACCGTAGACCACATGATGTACTACGAAACCTACCGCTTGCTCTGGGACCGCGAGTGGGAGAACGGTTTGCGTGTGAACCTGCAGGCGCGCACCTCGAAAGATACGCCTACGGCGAGCCTCTTCTATCAGCCGCTTAGCGTTGACGGCATCAGCCGCGACCCGCTTGCAAACTACCACTCCATCCGCACCTGCGACTTCATGGTGGGATTGCGCTTCCAGCCCGGCGTGACGTGGGTCAACACCAAGCAGCGGCGCATCACCGCCAACAACGACGCACCCATCTTCCAACTCAACCACACCGTGGGACTTTACAACTTCGGACGGGCTGACTACCCCTACAACTTCACCGAAGCCACCATATACAAACGGTTCTGGCTGCATTCGTGGGGCAAGATGGACGTGACCGCTAAGGGCGGGGTGCAGTGGAACAAAGTGCCGTTCCCTCTGCTTATCATGCCAGCGGCAAACCTTTCCTACATCATGGAGGACAATACGTTCAGCCTTATCAACAACATGGAGTTTCTCAATGACCGTTACGCCTCGCTCATGTGGTCGTGGGACTTGAACGGAAAGATTTTCAACCGCATCCCACTGCTCAAAAAGCTCAAGTGGCGCGAGTATATTGGCTGCAACGTGCTGTGGGGCACGCTCACGCAGAAGAACAATCCCTCGGCGCACGCCGGGACAGCCGATGCTCGGCTGCTCTACTTCCCCGGCCGCTGGACGGCCGACGGCTTTGAGTACCAGTCGCGAGCCATGAGTACCCGCACGCCCTACGTTGAGGTGGTGGCCGGCATACACAACATCTTCAAAATCTTCCACATTGAGTACGTCCGCCGACTCAACTACCTGCACGCCGGCGTGCACAAATGGGGCATACGAGGAATGTTCCGCATCACGTTCTGACAACCGGCAAAGGCAACAGCGCAAACTGCAAAAGGTTTGCGCTGTTGCTTTTTTTCGTAGATTTGCAATGTTAACGCACATAAAAGAACACGTGTTATGCCGTCTGAGAACAACAAGAAACGTTCGCGTATAAGGGGGGGGATTACCTTGGTAGGCACCGTGCTGGTGGTGGTAGCCCTCTTAGTTTATTTCCTGCCGCGCGAAACGAAGTTTGGCTACGAATACGAGCAGGGACGCCCGTGGCGGTACAACTCCCTCATAGCCACGTTCGACTTTCCCATCTACAAAACGCAGAATGAGGTGGAGGCAGAGCGCGACAGCGCATTGCGCCAGTTCCAGCCGTTCTACGCAGAGAAGCCGCAGGTGGCTGCCCAGCAGATTGCCGCGTTCAAGGCCGACTGTTCCAAGGGCGAAATTCCCCACATGACGGCACGACTCTTCCAGCACGTGAGCCAACTGCTCGCCGCCGTTTACGAGGCGGGCGTTGTCCCCTCGGCCGACCTTTCCGCAATGGCCAAGGAACGTACGACGGGCGTGCGCGTAGTGGAAGGCACCGAAGCCGTGTCGCGCCAGTTGGCGAGCCTTTATTCTACCCGTTCCGCTTACGAACACATTATGTACGCCGACACCTTGCAGTTTCCGCGCGAGGAGTTAGCGCGCTGCAACCTCAACAAATACCTTGTCCCCAACCTCCTGCCCGACACGGCCAAGAACCGCACCGCTCGCGAGGACCTGCTCGCCTCGGTTGCGCCGGCTCAGGGCATGGTGCAGAGCGGTCAGCGCATCATCGACCGCGGCGAAATAGTTTCCGCCGAGCAGTACAAGATATTGCAGTCGTTCGAGCGTGAGAGTGTGCGCCGAAGCAGTCCGTCGGAGGGCATGTGGCAGGTGGTGCTTGGGCAAACCATCTTCATCACCTGCGTGTTGGTCACTTTCGTGATGTACCTGCGCCTGTTCCGCCGCGACTACCTGCGTTCGCCCCACAGCATCATGCTGCTCTCGTGCCTTATAGCCATTTTCCCCTTGATTACTTACCTAATGATGGGGCAGAAGTGGCTCAACGTCTATATGGTGCCTTACGCCATGGTGCCTATGTTTATCCGCATCTTTATGGACTCGCGTACGGCATTCATGGCTATGCTCTGCTCGGTGGTGCTCTCGTCGTTGGCTCTGCACAGCAACTACGAGTTTGTTGTGGTGCAGTTCGTAGCCGGCACAACCGCCATCTACGCCCTGCGCGACCTCACTGAGCGTTCGCAGCTCCTGCGCGTGGTGTTGCTCGTGTTCCTCACCAGTACAACCATAATGGTGGGCTACGACCTCTCGCAGGGTGTCGACCTTCTCCACCTTGACCACTCTTTATATATATATAATGCGATCAACGGCGTGCTTCTGCTCTTCGCCTACCCATTGCTCTACATGATTGAGAAGCTCTTCGGCTTCACGTCGAGCGTCACGCTGGTGGAACTCTCCAATACCAACTGCAAACTGCTGCGCCGTATGTCGAAGGTGGCGCAAGGCACGTTTGTCCATTCCCTGCAAGTGGCAAACCTCGCCTCCGAGGTGGCCGACAAAATCGGCGCAAAGCCCCAGCTGGCCCGTACCGGTGCACTCTACCATGACATTGGCAAATTGCTCAATCCGGCGTTCTTCACCGAAAACCAGACCGGCGTGAATCCCCACGACGAACTGAGCGAGGAGCGTTCGGCGCAGATTATCATCAACCACGTGACCGAGGGCTTGCGCCTCGCCGACAAGTACCACCTGCCCAAGGTTATACGCGACTTCATCAGCACTCACCACGGCCGCTCGCAGGTGAAGTACTTCTACATCAAGTGGAAGAACAAGCATCAGGGCGAAGAGCCAGATCCAAAGCTTTTTACCTATCCCGGACCCAACCCCTTTACGCGCGAACAGGCAATCCTCATGATGTGCGACGCCGTGGAGGCTTCTTCGCGTTCGCTGAAAGAGTTTACCGAAGAGAACATCAAGGAACTTGTGGACAAGATTGTCGACGGACAGGTGCAGGCCGGTTACTTCAAAGAGTGTCCCATCACGTTCCGCGACATCAGCGAGGCAAAGCGTGTGCTGGCCGAGAGCCTGAAAACCATTTACCACACGCGCATTGCCTACCCCGAGGAGCAGCGCAAGCCGCAGCATCGCGCACAGCCCGGACATCGCCCCTACTTCTTCGGCCGCCGTCACAACTGACCGCCTTTCGCACCGTGCTTCGCAGGGGACGCAATACGCTCAAAAGCGAGTGGGGAATGTTTGCTATCACGTTGAAAACCCTTAATTTTGCACGTGTCATTGCACGCATTCCCCATTTGTGTGGAAAAACAACGGCGTAAACGTGTGCCTGATTCAGCCGCTCCGCCGTGCAATGCCCATGAAAAACTATGCGTCCTGTTGATTTGGAAAATTCGTAATAATCTAAATATCAACTTAATTCAAAATCCTTTTATGTGGTTAACTAACTCATCCATCGGACGAAAGGTGATAATGTCAGTCACTGGCGTTGCGCTTATTCTGTTCCTCACATTCCATGGCTGCATGAACTTGGTGGCACTCTTCTCTAAGGAGGGTTACAACCTGGTGTGCGAAATGTTGGGTGCTAACTGGTATGCCGTGGCCGCTACAATCGGCTTGGCTGCTTTGGTCGCCATTCACTTCATCTACGCCATCATCCTTACGCTCCAAAACCGTAAGGCGCGCGGCAACAACCGTTACGCTGTGACTTGCAAGCCTGAGAAGGTGGAATGGGCGTCGCAAAACATGTTTGTGCTTGGCATCATCGTTGTGCTCGGCTTGCTGCTCCATTTGTTCAACTTCTGGTTCAACATGATGTTTGCCGAACTCGCTAACGGCGGTTTCCCCTATGTAGACGGCGTGCAGTCGGCTTCTGACGGCTACGCCATGATTGCCTACACGTTCAGCAACCCCATCTACACTGTGCTTTACATCATCTGGTTTGTGGCTATTTGGTTCCACATGACCCACGGTTTCTGGAGTGCCATGCAGACTCTCGGCTGGAACGGCAAAATCTGGTTCAACCGCTGGCGCATCATCGGCAACGTGTACGTGACGGTGCTTATGCTCATCTTCCTCGTAGTGGCTCTCAAGTTCGCTTTCTGCGGCGGCGCTTGCTAACGGACTTCTTTCTTGGAGCAGGGCGGACGCTCCCCGCAAGGCAATGTCCTTGAATGTTTCCGCTCGTCACGGCTCCGGCTACACTAATCACACATCACAATAAGGAACGTTTCACGCAGGTCTTCCATGAATTCAGACGGGCAATCGCCCGATTGAAGTGCAAGGCTTCGAAACGCGCCTTTCAAAGAAAAGAACAAAATCATGGCTACCATAGATTCAAAAATCCCTGAAGGTCTCATTTCAGAGAAATGGACAAACTATAAAGCTCACCAAAAGTTGGTGAACCCGGCCAACAAGCGCAAGCTCGACATCATCGTCGTAGGTACGGGTTTGGCAGGTGCCTCGGCAGCTGCTTCGCTCGGCGAGATGGGTTTCAAGGTGCTTAACTTCTGCATCCAGGACTCTCCCCGTCGCGCTCACTCCATCGCCGCACAGGGCGGTATCAACGCTGCCAAGAACTACCAGAACGACGGCGACTCTGTTTACCGCCTCTTCTACGACACAGTGAAGGGTGGTGACTACCGCGCCCGCGAGGCCAACGTGTACCGTTTGGCTGAAGTCAGCGCAAACATCATCGACCAGTGCGTGGCACAGGGCGTGCCTTTCGCACGCGAATACGGCGGCTTGCTCGCCAACCGTTCGTTCGGCGGCGTGCAGGTGAGCCGTACTTTCTATGCCAAGGGCCAGACGGGTCAGCAGCTCCTCCTCGGCGCATACTCCGCTTTGATGCGTCAGGTGCACGAGGGCACGGTTACTCTCTATTGCCGCTACGAGATGCAGGACATCGTAATGATTGACGGCCGCGCACGCGGTATCATTGCCCGCAACCTCGTTACTGGCAAGCTCGAACGCTTCGCCGCTCACGCAGTGGTTCTCGCCACCGGTGGCTATGGCAACACTTACTTCCTCTCTACCAACGCAATGGGCTGCAACTGCTCGGCTGCCATCGCCGCATACCGCAAGGGCGCTTACTTTGCCAACCCCGCTTACGTGCAGATCCACCCCACCTGTATCCCCGTTCACGGCGACAAGCAGTCTAAGCTTACGCTTATGTCTGAGTCGCTCCGTAACGACGGTCGCATTTGGGTGCCCAAGAAGATTGAGGACGCTAAGAAGCTCCAAAAGGGCGAGTTGAAGCCGACCGATATTGATGAGGCTGACCGCGACTACTACTTGGAACGCCGCTACCCCGCATTCGGTAACCTCGTGCCCCGTGACGTGGCCAGCCGCGCCGCTAAGGAACGTTGCGACGCTGGTTTCGGCGTGAACAACACCGGCCTTGCCGTTTACCTCGACTTCACCGAAGCTATTGGTCGTCTGGGTATCGACGTGGTACTCCAGCGCTATGGCAACCTCTTCGACATGTACGAGGAAATCACCGACGTGAAGCCCGGTGCAGTAGTGCGCAAGGGTGCTGACGGCATCGAGTACACCAACCCGATGATGATTTACCCTGCCATCCACTACACTATGGGCGGTCTGTGGGTTGACTACGAACTTTCTACCAACATCCCCGGTCTCTTTGCCATTGGTGAGTGCAACTTCTCCGACCACGGTGCCAACCGTCTCGGTGCATCCGCTCTTATGCAGGGCTTGGCCGACGGTTACTTCGTGCTTCCCTACACTATTCAGAACTACCTCAGCGACCAGATCACCGTGCCTCGCTTCAGTATCGACCTGCCTGAGTTCGTTGCAGCCGAGAAGGCCGTCAAGGACCACATCGATCACCTGATGAACATCAAGGGCAAGAAGTCTGTCGACAGCATCCACAAGGAACTCGGTCACATCATGTGGGAATACGTGGGTATGGCCCGTACGAAGGAAGGCCTCGAGACAGCTCTCGCCAAGCTCAAGGAAGTTCGCAAGGAGTTCGAGACCGAACTCTTCATTCCTCAGCTCGACGGCGTGAACGTGGAACTCGACAAGGCTATTCGCCTGAACGACTTCATCACGATGGGGCAGCTCATCGCCATCGACGCACTCTACCGCGAGGAGAGCTGCGGCGGCCACTTCCGTTCTGAACACCAGACCGAAGAGGGCGAGGCAAAGCGCGACGACAAGAACTGCTTCTACGTGTCGTGCTGGGAGTACCAGGGCGAGGACAAAGACCCCGTGAAGTACGAAGAGCCCTTGAAGTACGAAGCTATCGAAGTGAAGACTCGTAACTATAAGAACTAACCGTCAGAACACAACAATCTAAAGACAATTCACAATGGCTAAGAATATAAGCTTTACAATAAAGTACTGGAAGCAGAATGGTCCGAAGGATGCGGGTCACTTTGATACGCGCGAGATGCACGACATCCCCGACGACACTTCATTCCTCGAAATGCTCGACATCCTCAACGAGGAACTCGTCGAGGAGGGCAAGGAACCGTTCGTGTTCGACCACGACTGCCGCGAAGGTATCTGCGGTATGTGCTCGCTCTACATCAACGGCACTCCCCACGGCAAGACTGAGGCCGGCGCCACCACTTGCCAACTTTATATGCGCCGCTTCAACGATGGCGACGTGATTACGGTTGAGCCTTGGCGTTCGGCTGCGTTCCCCGTTATCAAGGACTGCATGGTCGATCGTTCGGCTTTCGACAAAATCCAGGCCGCTGGCGGTTACATCAGCATCCGTACGGGCGCACCCCAGGATGCCAACGCCATCCTCATCCCCAAGCAGAACGCCGACGAGGCAATGGACTGCGCCACCTGCATCGGTTGCGGTGCGTGCGTAGCCGCTTGCAAGAACGGTTCTGCCATGCTCTTCGTCAGCTCTAAGGTGAGCCAGTTCGCACTGCTCCCGCAGGGCCGTCCCGAAGCAGCTAAGCGCGCCAAGGCTATGGTGGCCAAGATGGACGAACTCGGCTTCGGCAACTGCACCAACACGCGTGCTTGCGAGGCTGTTTGCCCCAAGAACGAATCAATCAGCAATATCGCCCGTCTGAACCGCGAGTTCATCAAGGCTAAGCTGGCTGACTAATTCTTTCCCCGTTCAGAAACGGTAAATGACTAGGCCGCGTTTTTAAATTTGCCTTTTTAGCGGTTGCGTCGTTACGTATAAATCCCCGTTGCGCCCTCTCGGTGCAGCGGGGATTTCTTTGAATACAAGTTGAAAGCGTTTCGGCTGCCGGCATTGCCATTCATCGCATTGCGGCTGGGTGTTGAGTTTCTGCCTCTTGGATTCTCTTGGTGTCAGGTTGTACTGCCCATTTGAGTCTCTCCGGTCCTTAGTGAAAAAGTTCCCGGAGCACAGCGAGGGAATGGAGTTCTGGAAATCCCGGCACGTGGAGGCGGTAGTAGAGGCTGATGTATTCCAGCAGACGGGCGCGGTCGTTGCCGCTGAACCGGAAAAAGCGCATCGTGTCGTAGCGCATTCGCAGAAGTTTCGGCACAAGAGCTGCGTCGGTCGGCAACAGCACGTCGGCGTGCGCCGGGGGCAGGGCGGTGAAGCACGAGGTGCGCAGGTCGAAGTACATCCCCGGCTCGTAGCCCTCTGTGTTGGGCATAAACCCCAAGAAGCGCGTCAGGCGCAGCAGGAACACAAGGTGGAAATTGGCGAAGCCGCGTTCGCAAGTGTCTAGCCACTGCACCGACCGCTCGATGTATTCAAACAGCAAGTCCGTGTCCGGCTCTTGGCGCACGGCGTGATGCAGCACTTCGGCCAGGAAAAACGCCATTGCGCTCTTGCCCGGGTGGTAGGGCAGCGAGGTGAACGGAAAGGCGTTCTGCGCCGCCCTAGGCCGTTGCATTTTTGCTTTCGGCCGGTGTTCCCACTCTACGTCGAGCAGGGCGAGCGGCTGGAACAGACTGTGCCTTACCGCCGCACGCTTGGCGCGCGTAATGCGCACAATCATAGGCACTCGCCCCCGGCCCTGGCTCAGCAAGTCGGCAATGATTTGCTCGTCGTTGTATTTCGTCACGTGTAGAACAATGCAGCGCATAGGCGATAGTTCGTATAGGAAATATTTCTTACAAATGTAGGTCTAATGCCACGCAATCGCCGCAGCCCACGGGCTAAAAACGTGCTGAAAGCCTTGCTGCTCCGTTTTTTTCGCAAAAAATAGCTTGAAAGTTTGGTGCGAAAGGAAATAAGGGCTACTTTTGCACTCGCAAATACGAACAACGCCGCTTTGTTTTGAATGAAAGTGCGGGTTGCTCTAAAGGCAATGGTCCCTTCGTCTATCGGTTAGGACGAGAGATTTTCATTCTCTAAAGAGGAGTTCGACTCTCCTAGGGACTACTTCAAAAATAGAATAAGAAATGGCAAACCACAAATCATCTGTAAAAAGAATCCGTCAGACGGCGACTCGCAGACTGCACAACAGATACTACGCTAAGACTATGCGTAATGCAGTGCGTAAGCTGCGCGCTACGACTGACAAAGCAGCTGCAACAGAACTTCTGCCGAAAGTACAGAAGATGCTTGACAAGCTTGCTAAGAGAAATATCATCCACAAGAACAAGGCTGCAAACATCAAGAGCGGCGTGATGACTCACATCAACAAACTCGCCTAAGTTCTTAGGGCAAGAATAAATTCTTGCGTAGGATTTAAAGGTATATTTAGGTCTTTCACTGGCTTTTCCGGGTGAAAGACCTAATTTTTTGTCCCCTTTGCGCCATATACCGCAAACGTGGTATTCCCCAGTGCGTGCCATGCCCGTACCTTTGCACCAGAAACAACAACAAATAACAAACACAAAGGTATGAGCAAGATTTACAAAAACCTGACCGAGCTTGTGGGCAATACCCCGCTGCTCGAAGTAAGCCACATTGAAAGCGAACTTGGACTGAAAGCTCGCGTGGTAGTGAAACTCGAATATTTCAACCCCGGCGGCAGCGTCAAGGACCGGGTGGCTCTCGCCATGATCAGCGATGCCGAGGAACGCGGCGCGCTCAAGCCCGGCGGCGTAATCATCGAACCCACCAGCGGCAACACCGGCATAGGCCTGGCTTGGGTGGCTTCGGTCAAGGGTTACCGCCTCATCCTCACCATGCCCGAGACGATGAGCCTCGAACGCCGCAACTTGCTCAAAGCCTTGGGCGCAGAACTCGTCCTGACACCCGGTGCGGAAGGCATGAAGGGGGCTATTAAACGGGCTCAGGAGCTTCAGGCAGAGCATCCGGGCAGCTTCATCCCCCAGCAGTTTGAAAATCCCGCCAACCCGGCCGCTCATATCCGCACTACGGCCGAGGAAATATGGCGCGACACCGACGGGCAGGTCGATGCCTTTGTGGCCGGTGTGGGTACGGGCGGCACGCTGAGCGGCGTATCGCGCGGCTTGAAGAGCCACAACCCCAACATCAAGGCGTTCGCCGTAGAGCCGGCCACGAGTGCCGTGCTTGAGGGCAAACCTTCCGGTTCGCACAAGATACAGGGCATTGGCGCGGGCTTTGTGCCGAAAAACTTCGACGCTTCCGCAGCCGACGACATCTTCCCCATTGCCGACAACGACGCCATCCGCGCCTCGCGCCTTCTGGCCAAGAAAGAAGGGCTCCTGGTGGGCATCTCAGCCGGCGCGGCCTTGCACGCAGCCATTGAGCTGGCCAAAAAGCCCGAGTACGAGGGCAAGACCATCGTCGCCCTGCTGCCCGACACGGGCGAACGCTACCTCTCAACGGTGCTTTACGCCTTCGAAGAATACCCCGTATGATCATCCTTGCAGACAATCAACCTCTTACACGCGATGCGCTGACCGGCTATTTGGCCGGCCAGCCATTGCTTTTTGCGGCGGACAGGGCTCATTTGGTCCGGCATCTCACCGCCTACCCCGGGGCTTTGGTCGTGGTAGACTTTTCGCTGTTCGATTTCACCACGCCCGAGAATCTTCTCATCTATATTCGCCGTTTCCCCGAGGCGCATTGGCTGCTCCTTTCCGCCGATTTCACCGAGAATTTGCTTCGTCTGCTTGGCGGCGAGCCGCAGGTGAGTTTCCTTACGAAGGACTGCACGCGCGAGGAGGCGCAACGGGCCGTCTACCTCGCCGCCCGGGGCGAACGCACCGTGTGCGCCGCCGTTCAGGCCCAGCTCACCGAGGGTATTCACCGTCACGACACGGTGGCCAACCTCACCGCCGCCGAAACCGAGGTGCTTGCCCTCCTTGCCGAGGGACTTAGCGCAAAGGCCATCGCCGAGCGGCGCAATTCGTCCGTCCACACCATCGTTACCCACAAGAAGAACCTCTTCCGAAAGTTGGGCGTTTCCACCGTCTACGAAGCCACGAAAATAGCCCTGCGCTCCGGCATAGCCGACCCCGTAGAGTATTACATTTAACCCCGACCTGGGGCAGATTTTCCCGGAGGCAGATTGTTCACGCCCCCGGGATTTTTGTCGTCAGTCGTGCGGGCTACATGCGTCGCACGTACGCTTCACGTGTGTCACCCGTACGGCCGACGCACGTTGCCCGTACGGTGTGCGGCGTTTTTCCCCGACATTGTGGCGACATGGCCGCCGTGCGGTTTCCGCAATGCCCGTCCTGCGCCGAACGCCAACCGGGCGCGGAGCGGACGGGTGGGGCAGGGTAACGTTTTTTTTCGTACCTTTGCGAGACATAGGATATTACTGCGCATGAACCCTCCCGAAAGCTACACGAACTTGTTGAAGCAGACGGTGGAAGAGCTTTCGGACACAACGAAGATGAAGGGCCTTTTCCACCAGCACCGCCACGGCGACCCGTTGCCCTCATCGGCCGCGCTCGAAGAGATTATCGGTTTGTGCCGGGCCGTCCTTTTTCCCGGTTATTACGGCAAAAGCACGCTCAACAGCGTTACCGTCCGCTACCACATCGGCATGGAGGTGGAGCGGCTCTTTTCCATGCTCACCGCCCAGATACAGGCAGGTCTCTGCTTCGGACAGCAGGACGGCGGGGCGGCTCCCGGTGCGGTTGACTTCCACACCAAGGCCGAGGCCATAGCCGCTGCGCTCATCAGTATGCTGCCCCAGGTGCGCCGCACGCTGGCCACCGACGTTGAGGCGGCATACCTTGGCGACCCGGCCGCGCAAAACTACGGCGAGGTAATCAGTTGCTACCCTGCCATTCGGGCTCTGACGTGCTACCGCATAGCCCACGAACTCTACAAGCTCGACGTGCCGCTCATTCCCCGCATAATCACCGAACTGGCCCACAGCGAAACGGGCATAGATATCCACCCGGGGGCTACGATAGGCGAGTATTTCACCATTGATCACGGCACAGGCGTGGTAATCGGCGCAACGTGCATCATTGGGAACCACGTAAAACTCTATCAGGGCGTGACGCTCGGAGCAAAGAGTTTCCCGCTCGACGCTCACGGCAACCCCATAAAAAACAATCCCCGTCACCCTATCCTCGAAGACGACGTTATCGTCTACTCCAACGCCACCATTCTGGGCCGCATCACCATTGGACGGGGCGCGGTGGTGGGCGCGAACAAGTGGGTGACGCACGACGTGCCGCAAGGCGAAAGGATATAAGGGTGGTTCTATAAATTACCACCATAAATCAAATTCAGATGACAATCGTTTTGTCATCTTTCGGGCTCTTTTTCGCCCAAATTGCTTGTTCACTCAGTCGCATAGCCCGCTATGCTCCTTCCCTCTCAAACAATTTGAACAAAAAATAGCTCCGAAATATAACAAAGCTAATTTATAGAACCACCCATAAACAAAGCACTTTCCACAACGACAGGAAAAACACATACTTATGCAAGAATTTCAACTCATAGCGAAGACCTTTCAGGGGCTTGAAGAGGTCCTGGCGCAGGAACTCACCGAACTCGGAGCCAACGACATCCAAATTGGGCGTCGAATGGTGTCGTTCACGGGCGACAAAGCCTTGATGTACCGCGCGAACTTCTGTCTGCGCACGGCTTTGCGCATCCTCAAACCCATCAAACACTTCAAGGCAAAGGGTGCCGACGATGTGTACGACGCTGTACGCAAAATCGACTGGAGCCAGTACCTCGACCTTAATACGACTTTTGCGGTGGATTCGGTGGTTTTCTCCGAAGAGTTCCGCCACTCCAAGTTTGTTGCCTACAAGGTGAAGGACGCTATCGTTGACTATTTCCGCGACACTACGGGCGAGCGTCCCAACATACGCATCACCAACCCCGACGTAAAACTCAACATACACATTGCCGACGAGGACTGCACCCTGTCGCTCGACTCCTCGGGCGAGAGCCTGCACCTGCGCGGCTACCGCGTGGCCACCGTAGAAGCCCCTATCAACGAGGTGCTTGCGGCCGGCCTTATCAAACTTACGGGCTGGACGGGGCAGACCGACTTTGTCGACCCGTTCTGCGGCTCTGGCACGTTCCTCGTCGAGGCTGCCCTAATGGCGAAAAACGTCTATCCAGGCGTATTCCGCAAGGGGTTCGGCTTTGAAAAGTGGAAGGACTTTGATGCCGACCTCTTGCAGGAAATCTTCGACGACGATTCGCAGGAACGTGAGTTCGATCACCACATCTACGGCTACGACATCAACGTGCCCGCCGTGGAGTCCGCACTCAAAAACGCCCGCAGCGCAGGCGTGAACGACATTGTCAGCGTGGAACAGCGCGACATCCGAAACTTTACGAACCCCGGCGGCGAAGGCACTGTTATGGTGACAAATCCGCCCTACGGCGAACGCCTTACGCCCCCCGACATTCTCGCTCTCTACCAGACGCTCGGCAAGGTGTTGAAGAATGAGTTCCAAGGCGGCGAGGCATGGGTTATTTCCTCCAAGCAAGAACTCTTTGAGAACATCGGTCTGCGCCCGAGCTTGAAAACGCAGATTTTCAACGGCAAGCTCGACTGCGACTTCCGCAAGTACCAGCTTTTCGGCGGCAAGCTCAGCACGTTCCGCGCCGAGGGCGGCAGCGTCAAGACCGACGAGGAACGCCGCCTGATGAGTGACCAGCGCCGCTTCCGCACGCAGCGCGACGACTTCAAGAAGCGTTTCGACGATGATGAGTTCGACGAGGACGACGAACAGGCACGCGCCTACCGCATACTGCGCAGCAAGCACCGCGAGTTTGAGCGTTTGCAAGCCTCGCGCACCGCAAAGAGCGAAGGACGGGGCAGGGGAGAACGCCCCAAACGCGACGGCGGCGGTTTCCGCGGCAAGAAGAGCGGCGGACCGCACAAGGGCGGCGGCTTCCGCAAGGGCGGACCGGGCAAAGGCGGCTTCGGCAAGCCCCGCGGCGGATTTAAGAAGTAACAGCGTACGAACTAAGCGGAAATAAACGCAATGAACATAAAGCAACTTATCGGCGCGGCTTTCGCGCTCGTGCTTGGCACAACGTCGGTTATGGCACAAAACAAGAAGAGTTTCTCCCTCGAAGACCTCATGTGGGGCGGCACAAACTACGCCCAGATTATGCCGAAATACTACGGCACGGCGTTTTGGGGCGACCGTCTGCTCCGTGTGGAACTCGACTATGTGGAAACCCTCGCCGACGACAAGGGACGCACCGTAACGCCCCAAAAACTCTTTACCCTCGACGAGGTGAACGCCCTGGCCGACTCCGTGAAGCTCCGCCACCTCTACAACGTGTCGTTCCCCTATGCCGACAAAACGCTTGCGCTGCTCAGCAACTATAAGGAGCGTTTCCTCTACGACTGGACGGCGAAGAAAATCGTTTGGAAAGCACCCTGTTCGCAGGGCGCAAGTTTCAGCGAGTTTTGCAACGCCTCGAAGAGCGAGGCTTACGTGAAGGACTGGAACCTCTACGTGCTTACGGCCGACGGCAAGGAACATCAGGTCAGCACCGACGGCTCGCGCGAGTTGCAGTACGGACTTAGCGTCCACCGCGACGAGTTCGGCATTCGCAAAGGCACGTTCTGGAGTCCCAAGGGCAATCTGCTGGCCTTCTACCGTATGGACCAGAGCATGGTGACGGACTATCCGCTCGTCGACATCAGTCCGCGCGTGGCAGAGCTGGCTCCCGAAAAATACCCCATGGCGGGCATGACGAGCCACAAGGTGACTGTGGGCGTTTTCAACCCGGCTACGAACAAGACCGTCTACCTGCAGGCCGGCGACCCCACCGACCGCTACTTCACCAACATAGCTTGGAGTCCCGACGAGAAGACAATCTATATGTTTGAACTTCCCCGTACGCAGGACAAGGCTGAACTCGTGAGCTACGACGCCGCGACCGGCGCGCGCAAGGCGGTTCTCTATACCGAGACGAACGACCGCTACGTAGAACCCTGCAACCCCATCATGTTCCTGCCTTGGGACGCTTCGAAGTTTGTGATGCAGACGCGCCGCGACGGCTACAACCACCTCTACCTCTTTGACGTGTCGGGCAAAATGCTGCGCCAGCTCACCAAGGGCGAGTACGAGGTGACCGCCCTGCTCGGTTTCAACTCGCAGGCCAAGAGCGTGATTTTCCAGAGCAACCGCAACAATCCCATAAAATACACCCATTTCAGCGTGTCTGTGGCCAACGGCAAGGTGACGCAGCTCGACAACGGCGAGGGTTCGCACGAAGCCCTGCTCTCAGCCGGGGGAAAGTTCCTGCGCGACCGCTGGTCTTCGCCCGATAAGTTCCGCGAGTACGACCTCGTAAGCACCACGGGCGCAAAACCCGTAAAACTGCTCGAAAACGAGGATCCGTGGAAAGAGTTTAACGTGCCCGAGATTACGGGCGGCACAATCAAGGCAGCCGACGGCACAACCGACCTCTACTATCGCCTGGTGAAGCCCGTAGGTTTCGACCCGTCTAAGAAATACCCCACCGTGGTCTACGTATACGGCGGACCGCACGCCCACAACGTCGAGGCCTCGTGGCACTACCTGGCTCGCCCGTGGGAAATCTACATGGCGCAGAACGGCTACGTGGTGTTCGTTGTGGACAACCGCGGCAGCGAGAACCGCGGCTTCGCCTTCGAGAGCTGCACTCACCGCCACCTCGGCGACATCGAGATGCAGGACCAGCTCGAGGGCGTGAAGTTCCTCAAAACGCTCCCCTACGTCGATGCTGACCGCCTCGGCGTGCACGGATGGTCGTTCGGCGGCTTTATGACCACTAACCTGATGTGCTCCTACCCCGACGTGTTCAAAGTGGGCGTGGCCGGCGGTCCCGTAATCGACTGGAAGTACTACGAAGTGATGTACGGCGAACGCTACATGGACACGCCGCAGGAAAACCCTGAGGGCTACGCTTCCACATCCCTGCTCAACAAGGCGAAGAACCTCAAAGGCCGCTTGCAGATAATCGTGGGCTACAACGACCCCACGTGCGTCATGCAGCACAGCCTCTCGTTCCTCCGCGCTTGCGAGGATGCCGGCACTCAGCCCGACTACTTCGTCTATCCCGGCGACGGCCACAACATGATGGGCCACGACATGGTGCACCTCCACGAGCGCATCACGCGCTATTTCAACGACTATCTGAAGTAGCGTCCCAAGCTGCGCCGCCGTTGCGCCGTGGCGCAATGGTTTTATTGCAATATCCAATAAAAAAGGACGAAAGCAAGACGTTTGATATCAAGACGCGTCTTGCTTTTGTCCTTTTTGGGCAAGGTGTTTTCAATGCGTTTAGCGCATAGGCTGGCACAGACCCATGAAAAAGTCTTTATCCCTGTCTGATTCCCGGCAGATGCGAGAGTGCGTAGAGCGGGCAGACGGTGACGTGGCGCAGAGCTTGTTCGTCCTCGTTGTCGGTGTAGGTAAACTCTCCGAAGTTTTCGAGCGAGCAGCGAATAGCCTCGGAAATACGCTTTTCGCGCATAAACAGCCAAAGGCTCTTCATGCCGCCGCGACTTCCTGCTTTTACCTCAACCGGAAGGACGGTCAACTGCGGCGAGGGCAATACGTAGTCAATCTCCGCTTGTGAGTTTTTTGACAGGCGGGTCCAGTAGTAAAGGTCGTGCCTAAGGTTGGGCGACTGGTAATGGAGTATTTCCAGCCCTGCCACAAGTTCGGCCATCGCCCCCTTGTTTACGAGGTCGGTGGCGGTAGATGTGAGTATTTGCGTGGTAAGAGCGGCGGAGTTACCCAGCGTGATGTTTAGGAGGCGGAGCATCAGGCCGCAGTCGAAGAAGAGAATTTTGCGGTACGAACTGTCCGCCTCGCTGCCCAACGGCAGTCCGTTGGCGGCGGTGTGTGTGACGGGGATAAGCAGCCCGGCCTGGAAGAGCAGTTGGAGCGCATTCTTCACATCGGCTATTTTGTAGTCGCCCGT
Source organism: Clostridiales bacterium (assembly GCA_963632215.1). Lineage (GTDB taxonomy): Bacteria > Bacteroidota > Bacteroidia > Bacteroidales > Bacteroidaceae > Alloprevotella. The sequence goes on along the minus strand of CAVGTD010000030.1, from coordinate 1,288 downwards.
CTGGGAATAGACAAACTTTTTGGTGGCTTGTACCGCCGCACTGCGCAGAACGTCCCGCAGCAGGCTGACGTTTACCTTTTTGCTGTATTTCGGGAAATCGTCTTCGTAGCTCACGAGCAAGTCGTCCTGCACCTCTTGGCATTGTAGGAAGTCGCGGCTCTCCACCCACTTTGTTACGCACTCGGGCATTCCGCCCACGAGCATGTATGTGCGCAGCAGTTCCACGAGCCTGTCGTGCAAAGGCGGTGCAAGGGGCGAGGCAGCCGATGCGGTGTCGCGTGCCTCGACGAGCATGTCCTCGCCGTTGGCCCAAAGAAACTCATCGAACGTCATGGGGTACATGAACATGGAGTGAATCCGCCCCACGCCGAACGTGGGCAGTTCCGTCAGGGCGAACTCCAAGAGCGAGCCGGCGGCCACTACGTGAAGCCCGGGCATATCTTCCTTGAAGAAGCGCAGCGACATGATGGCTTCGGCGCATTCCTGTATCTCGTCGATGAAGAGAAGCGTCTGCCCCTCCGCAATCCGCTTGCCCGACATGGCGGACAGCTGAGCCACGATACGCCCTACGTTCAAATCGCCTTGGAATACCGCCTTGTACTGCGGTTCACGTTCCAAGTTTATTTCAAGAAAAACCTGAAACCGCTTGCCCAGTTCTCTGACGGCAGACGATTTGCCCACCTGTCTTGCGCCTCGCAGCAGTACGGGCTTGTGAACCTTGCGTGATGCCCACTCCCGGAGGTGTTCGTCGATAATTCTTTTACAGTACATCGTAATGCGTTGCTTTTCAATGCGCAAATGTAACTATTTGAAATTATCCAAGGTTTTAAAACGCTGAAAATCGAAATTATCCAAGGATTTAAATGACCGAAAATTGAAATTATCCAAGGTTGTTTGGCTTTTGGCGATGCCTCGAACGACTGAAATGCGGGTTGTGGTGGGCGTTTGGCTTCTGGTTCTGCTGATGCCTCGCAGGGGCATTGCGATTGCGGTGTGTTTCCATCCGCAAACGCAGGGCTTTTCTGTTGCCCATTGCCCAAGGTGTTCAAATCGGAAAATTTCGGTGCAAAATATCATTGGCGATGTCCACAAGCCGCGGCCTGTAAGGCCAGCTGCACTCAGCCCAGGGCAGAGCCGACACGAAGTGGCGGCGTCACCCTGGGTTTCCCGTTCGGGGGACGTTGCCGCCCCATCTCTAAGTTTGCAAAAGGTATGAATATTGTCCGATATCCTCCCCCTCCCCACGCCTTTGGAGCGTAGCGGAAAAGGCGTGGGGAGGGGGAGCGGA
>CAVGTD010000029.1:0-27384 GCA_963632215.1 Clostridiales bacterium | reverse complement strand
ACTCTGCCCTGGGCTATGAGCAGCTGGCCTTTCAGGCCGCGGTTTGTGGACAATTTGCGCACGATGTCTCAATAAATATTATTACGCATTTTGACACACATTCTCCTCAACGATTGTCTGGCCGACATACATTAATATTATACGCTTATTATACCCATCCGCAAAAAACAAAAACGCAATATGGAAATCTCTATTCCCTCTCTCGACCAAATAGCCGCGGCCGCAAAGCAATTTGTTCAGGCCATGGACCAAAACACCGTGTTCGCCTTCTACGGCAAGATGGGCGCGGGCAAGACCACCTTTGTCAAAGCCCTCTGCGAAGAGCTTGGCGTGAGCGACGTGGTCAACTCTCCCACGTTCAGCATCGTCAACGAGTACCGCTCCGACGATACGGGCGAACTCATCTACCACTTCGACTTCTACCGCATCAAGAAGATTGACGAAGTGTACGACATGGGCTACGAAGACTACTTCTACTCCGGCGCGCTCTGCTTCATAGAGTGGCCCGAACTGGTGGAAGACCTCCTGCCCGGCGACGCGGTGAAAGTGACCATTGAAGAGAACGAGGACGGCACCCGCACGGTGAAATTCTAAGTCAATCTTAATGTCATGAAACATATCCTTACGCTTGCCATCGGCTTGCTGTCGTTGCCCCTTGCGGCGCAGACGGTGAGCAACATGGACGAACTGCAGCCCGCCCAAAAGGCGGCGGCTGTCAACGTGAAACTTACCGGGAAACTCACCACGTCGGGCAATTCCGACTTCCGCCAGCTGCGCGACCTCTGCTACCAGCTGCGCACGGTCGACCTTCGCAGTGCCGACTGCGAGCAGATACCCAACAACGCATTCCACTCGCGCCCCACGCTCGAGCAGGTACTTTTTCCCGACAACCTCAAAAGCATCGGTTCGCAAGCGTTCTTCGCTTGCCGCTCCCTGCAGCAGCTGACGCTGCCCGCCTCGCTCACGCGCATCGGCGACGCGGCGTTTTCGAGTTGCGGCCGCCTTGCTGAAATCACCATCGAAGGAACGCCTTCAATCGGCGAGTTCAGTTTTGCCCGTCTGCCTAAGTTGCGCACCGTCAGGCTCACCTCTGCCACGCCCCCCAAGGCCTGTGCCTCGAGCTTTGAGGGCATCGAGCGCAAGCGGGTGAAGCTCATCGTTCCCAAGGGTTCTGAAATGCGCTACCGCAAGGCCGAGGGCTGGAGCCTTTTCTTCTCCGCTCCCGACAATCAGAACAAAGTTTGCAACCCTGCCGAAACGCTCGTGCCGCTTCCCCTCTCGCTGGAAACGACGGACGGCGGCGAACTCACCGTGTCCCGCACGTGGGAGGTGGTGTCCGCCGACGGCCTGGCCAACGAAACGATGCAGGCGGGGCGCATCCTGCGCGAGCGCGTGCCGGTGCCTAAAAATCCCAAACTGGCCGGCAAGGCCGTGCTGACGCTCAGCATCGACACCACGCTGGCCGATGCCGAAGCCTACCGCCTCGAAGTGAACGCCAAGGGCGTGAGCATCGCCGGCAAGACGGCCGCCGGCGTGTTCTACGGGCTGATGACGTTCGACCAGCTCTTGCGCGGCAACGGCACGTCGGCCTGTTGCGAGGCCATCCCGGCCCTGCGCATCACCGACGCGCCCCGCACCCACATCCGCGAGCTTATGGTCGACCCGTGCCGCACGTTCATCCCCTTCGACGACTTGAAGGCTTTCGTACCCGAGATGGCGCGCTACAAATACAACACCCTGCACCTCCACCTCACCGACGACCAAGCCTGGCGCATCGAGATAAAGCAGTATCCCCGGCTCACGGCCGAAGGCTCGTCGCGCATAGGCATGGACGATATGCTCACGCCCATTTCGGGCTACTACACGCAGGCGCAAATGCGCGAGTTCGTGGCCTACGCCGCCCAGTACCACATTCAGGTGGTGCCGGAAGTCGAAATGCCCGGACACGAGATAGCCGCCATCCACGTCTACCCCGAACTCACCTGCGGCGCGAAGCAAGTGCCCATCCGCACCACGTGCGGCGTGTCCGACAACCTGCTTTGCCCGGGCAATGAATTTACGTTTGAGTTCCTCGGCAACGTGTTCAAGGAACTGGCCGACATTTTCCCCTCGCCCTACATCCACCTTGGCGGCGACGAAGCCGGACATCCCGCCCTCGACTGCTGGACAAACTGCGACAAGTGCAAGGCCTTGAAACAGCGGCTCGGCATCACCACCACCGACCGTTCCGAGAACTGGCGTTTGCAGGAGTACATGTTCAACCGCGTAATCGACACCCTGCGCACCAAGTACCACAAAACCCCCATGTTCTGGTACGAAACCGACTTCAAGAAGATACAGCCCGGCTGCGTGACGTTCGCCTGGCGGCACGGCCTGACAAAGCGCGCCCTCGAAGCCGCCGTGGCCAACAACGCCAAGATAATGCTCTGCCCCGGCGAGCATTGCTACCTCGACTACCCCATGGCCGGCGGCGACATGCCCGAGGTGAACTGGGGCATGCCCGTCATTCCCTTGAAGCAAACCTACGACCTCGACCCGGCATGGGGCATGGGGCCCGAATTTGAGCGTAACAACCTCTTCGGCGTGGCCGGAACGCTCTGGAGCGAGTGCATAAACACGCCCGAACGCATCTACTACCAGGCCTATCCCCGCGCCCTCGCCCTCTCCGAGGTGGGCTGGACCAAGGGCGAACGCCGCAACTGGGACGACTTCCTCAAACGCCTGTCGCCCGTCCTGAAGGACATGATGCGAAGGGGCATCACCTTCTCCATGCAGTACTGACAAACCGCCTTCTCCCCCGACTTGTCCCCGAGGTAAGTGTCGTCGGCCGTACGAGTGACGCTCGTCGCGCGTACGGACCACACACGTCACCCGTACGCCCTACGCACGTAGCCCGTACGGTGCACGGCACTTTCCCCGGGGATAATTGCGTCCGGGCCATGGGGGCGGAAAAATGCAAAATGGGGAATATTTTCTTACATATTGCGCACATGTATTGTATAAATGATTACATTTGCAATCCAAAATAGCATGAAAACAAGAAAAATGCAAGCAGTCGCCCGTCTCTGCAAAAACATTGGCGCTGCCCGGCATTGAAGGACAAGAACATTCAACCAGAAGCCTTATGACAAAGATACCTTTGCGAAGTGCCTTTTGCACCGAAGGCCGCCGAATGGCCGGTGCGAGAGCCTTGTGGATAGCCACAGGCATGAAAAGGGAACAGTTCGGAAAACCCATCATAGCAATCGCCAACTCATTCACCCAGTTTGTGCCGGGGCATACCCATTTGCACAAGGTGGGGCAGCTCGTGCGCGAGGAGATAGAAAAACTGGGCTGCTACGCCGCAGAGTTCAACACCATCGCCATCGACGACGGCATTGCCATGGGCCACGACGGCATGCTCTACTCCCTGCCCTCGCGCGATATCATTGCCGACTCTGTAGAATACATGGTGCAGGCGCACAAAGCCGACGCGCTCGTGTGCATATCCAACTGCGACAAAATAACCCCGGGCATGCTCATGGCAGCCATGCGACTGAACATACCCACCGTCTTTGTGAGCGGCGGCCCGATGGAGGCCGGCAAGCTCAACGGCGAGAACGTCGACCTCATCACCGCCATGGTGAAGGGAGCCGACACGTCGGTGAGCGATGCCGAACTGGCCGAAGTGGAACAGCGCGCCTGTCCCGGTTGCGGCTGCTGCTCGGGCATGTTTACCGCCAACTCCATGAACTGCCTTACCGAGGCTCTGGGCCTGTCCCTGCCCGGCAACGGCACCATCCTGGCCACGCACGTAAACCGCAAGCAGCTCTTCAAGGACGCTGCCCAGCTCATCGTGAAAAACGCCCTTAAATACTACGAAGAGGGCGACACGTCGGTGCTTCCCCGTTCCATCGCCACCCGTCAGGCGTTCCTCAACGCCATGACACTCGACATAGCCATGGGCGGCAGCACCAACACCGTGCTTCACCTCCTTGCCGTGGCCAACGAGGCCGGCGTAGAGTTCAAGATGAAGGACATCGACGAACTGAGCCGCCGCGTTCCCTGCCTTTGCAAGCTCTCGCCCAATACGCAGAAGTACTCCGTGCAGGAGTGCAACCGTGCCGGCGGCATCATGGGCATACTCGGCGAACTCGCCAAGGGTGGTCTACTTGCACTCGACGCACCTCGCGTGAACGGCGCGACGCTCGGTCAGGACATTGACAAATACAGCATTACGGGCAACGCCGTTTCGCCCGAAGCCGACCGCATATACCACAGCGCGCCCGCAGGAAAATTCTGCACCGAAATGGGCGTGCAGGACTCCAAGTGGGCCTCGCTCGACACCGACCGCGCCGAGGGCTGCATACGCGACCTTCAGCACGCCTACACCAAGGACGGCGGCTTGGCTGTCCTCTTCGGCAACATCGCCAAGGACGGCTGCGTGGTCAAGACGGCGGGCGTAGACGAGAGCCTGTGGCACTTTGAGGGCCCGGCCCGCGTGTTCGACTCTCAGGAGGAGGCCTGTGAGGGCATCCTCGGCGGACGGGTCAACGCCGGCGACGTGGTGGTGATTACCCACGAAGGACCCAAGGGCGGTCCCGGCATGCAGGAAATGCTTTACCCCACCTCTTACATAAAGAGCCGCCACCTGGGCAAGGCTTGCGCCCTGATAACCGACGGACGCTTTTCGGGCGGCACGTCGGGCCTGAGCATCGGCCACATTTCCCCCGAGGCGGCAGCCGGCGGCGCAATCGGAAAGATTGTCGACGGCGACATCATTGAAATCGACATACCCTCGCGCAGCATCTCCGTGCGCCTTAGCGACGAAGAGCTGGCGGCGCGCCCCATGCGCCCGCTGCAGCGCAAGCGCGAGGTGAGCAAGGCCCTGCGCGCTTACGCCTCGATGGTGAGCAGCGCCGACAAGGGCGGCGTAAGGGAAATATGACGGCGGCGGCCATGAGCCGCCTCGCGCCCTGAACCAAGGGCGGAAAGCCAACAGCGGCGGAAACGCCTTTTCCTTTACCAAACACATTCCTATGAACATGATGACAGAAAACCAACCTATCACGGGAGCTGAAATATTGATGAGGGCTCTGCTCGACGAAGGCGTGAATACGCTCTTCGGCTACCCCGGCGGCGCGATTATGCCCGTTTACGACGCCCTCTACGACTACCGCGACAGGCTGAACCACATACTCGTGCGCCACGAACAGGCGGCCACGCACGCCGCCGAGGGCTATGCCCGCGTGAGCGGACGCACCGGCGTTTGCATCGTGACGAGCGGCCCTGGCGCCACCAACACCATCACCGGCATAGCCGACGCCATGGTGGACAGCACCCCCATGGTGGTAATCATGGGCCAGGTGGGCGCAAAGATGCTCGGCTCTGACGCGTTTCAGGAGTGCGACATGGTGGACATTACGCAGCCTATAAGCAAGTGGGCCTACCAGATACGCTCGGCCAAGGACGTGGCCTGGGCCGTACACCGCGCGTTCTACATAGCCGGGAGCGGACGGCCTGGGCCCGTGGTGCTTGACTTTACGAAAAACGCGCAGGTGGAGAAAGCCGTCTACGAACACGGCACCATCGACTTCATACGCAGTTACGTCCCCGTGCCGCCCACGAGCCACACGAGCGTGGCCGAGGCTGCCGCCCTCATCAACGAGGCCAAGCGCCCGCTGGTGCTTGTGGGACAGGGCGTGGAACTGGGCAACGCCGGCGAAGAGCTGAAAGCCTTTATCGAAAAGGCGGGGCTGCCGGCCGGATGCACGCTGCTCGGCCTCTCGGCCTTGCCCACCAGCCACCCGCTCAACGTGGGCATGCTCGGTATGCACGGCTCGCTCGGCTCTAACAAGAAGACGCAGGAGTGCGACCTGCTCATCGCCGTGGGCATGCGCTTCGACGACCGCATCACCGGCAAACTCGAAACCTACGCCAAACAGGCGCGCAAGATACACTTCGACATTGACCCGTCGGAGATTAACAAGAACGTCCGCGTGGACGTGGCCGTGCTGGGCGACTGCAAGGAAACCCTCCCGGCCGTGACCGCCCTGCTCCGCGAGAACCGCCACGACGACTGGCGCGAGAGTTTCCGCGAGTGGGACGACGTGGAGCGCACCAGGGTAATCGAGCCGCAGGTGCATCCGGCGGAAGGCCCGTTGCGCATGGGCGAGGTGGTGCGCCGCGTCACCGAACTCACCGGCGACAAGGCGGTGCTTGTGACCGACGTGGGGCAAAACCAAATGATGGCGGCGCGCTACTTCCGGTTCAGCCAGTCGCGCAGCATCGTCACCTCGGGCGGAATGGGCACGATGGGCTACGGTCTGCCCGCAGCCATCGGCGCCACGTTTGGCGTGCCAGACCGCACGGTGTGCCTCTTCCTCGGCGACGGCGGACTGCAAATGACCATTGAGGAACTTGGCACCATCATGGAGCAGCAGGCGCCCGTGAAAATCATCCTGCTCAACAACAACTACCTGGGCAACGTGCGACAGTGGCAGCAGCTCTTCTTCAGCCGCCGCTACTCGTTCACGCCGATGATGAACCCCGACTACGAGAAGATTGCCGAGGCTTACGGCATACCCTCGCTCACCGTGACCGACCGCGCGCAGCTCGACACGGCTATCAAGACCATGCTCGACGCTCCCGGAGCTTTCCTGCTGCAGGCCGCCGTACTCGAAGAGGACAACGTGCTGCCGATGTGCTGCCCCGGACACGACGTAGACGACATGATGCTCGAAGCCTAACACCTACCTAAACCCGTAAGAACCATGCAGGAAAAGAATGACTTGACGCTCTATACGATTATCGTGTTCTCGGAGAATCTGGCCGGTGTGCTCAACCTCGTGACGAACGTGTTTACACGCCGCCAGCTCAACATTGAAAGTCTGAACGTGTCCGCATCGGGCATTGAACACGTACACCGCTATACCATCACCACCTATACCGACGAGCATACCATCCAGACGGTGGTGAAGCAGATTGAGAAGAAAATCGACGTAATTCAGGCGCAGTATTTCACGAGCGACGAAATCTACGTCATGGACCAGGCTCTCTACAAAATAGCCACGGCGCGGCTCATCGAGAACCGCAATATCTCGAAAGCCATCCGCCAGTACGACGGCAAAATAGTGGAGGTGAACTCCACCTACGCCATCGTGTCGAAGGAGGGACTGCCCGAGGAAACGCTCGAACTGTACCACAAGCTCAAGGGCTACGGCTGCATCCTGCAGTACGTGAGTTCGGGCGTGGTGGCCGTGACGAAGAGCCGCCGCGAGGAACTCAACGAGTTCCTTGAACTCCGCGAAGAGGAAAAACGCGCGCAGCAGTCCACCATAGGCCTTTGACCGGCGGCGCAAGCACGTATGCATATTATAAAGAAAGAAACATTACACAACGCAGGGCGGGCAACGGCCGGCGGCGCACAGGCGCACGGGCCGCAACCGCTCAAAAAACAAAAACAGATATGGCACAATTGAATTTTGGTGGCGTTACCGAAGAAGTGGTAACCCGCGAGGAGTTCCCCTTGGAGAAAGCACGCGAAATCTTGAAAGACGAAACAATCGCCGTCCTCGGCTACGGCGTTCAGGGTCCCGGCCAGGCTTGCAACCTGCGCGACAACGGCTTCAACGTGATTGTGGGCCAGCGTCAGGGCAAGACATACGACAAGGCAGTGGCCGACGGCTGGGTGCCGGGCGAAACGCTCTTCTCGCTCGAAGAGGCTGCCGAAAAGGGCACAATCATCTGCATGCTGCTCTCTGACGCGGCTCAGATGCAGCTCTGGCCCTCGTTGAAGAAGTACGTGACTACGGGCAAGACGCTCTACTTCTCTCACGGCTTCGCCATCACTTGGAACGACCGCACAGGCGTGGTTCCCCCCGCCGACGTTGACGTGATCATGGTTGCTCCCAAGGGTTCTGGCACGTCGCTCCGCACGATGTTCCTCGAAGGCCGCGGCCTGAACTCTTCGTACGCCGTATACCAGGACCACTCCGGCAAGGCCACCGAAAAGGCTATCGCTTTCGGCGTGGGCATCGGTTCAGGCTATTTATTCAAGACCGACTTCAAGCGCGAGGCTACCAGCGACCTTACCGGTGAGCGCGGCTCGCTGATGGGCGCAGTGCAGGGCTTGTTCCTCGCACAGTACGAAACGCTCCGCGAACACGGTCACACTCCCTCGGAGGCGTTCAACGAAACGGTGGAAGAGTTCACGCAGTCGCTCATCCCCATGATCGGCAAGAACGGCATGGACTGGATGTACGCCAACTGCTCCACTACGGCTCAGCGCGGCGCGCTCGACTGGATGACCCCCTTCCACGACGCTATCAAGCCCGTGATGGAGAAGCTCTACCAGAGCGTGGCAAGCGGCAACGAGGCGCAGATTTCTATCGACTCCAACTCGAAGCCCGACTACCGCGACGGCCTCGAAAAGGAACTCAAGGCTCTCCGCGAAAGCGAGATGTGGCGTGCAGGCGAAACCGTTCGCAAGCTCCGTCCCGAGAACAATTGATAACGCTCTTGCCCATTGGGGCATAACAAAGCGGCCTGCAAACATCGCCACGCGAGTGGGAGTTTGCAGGCCGCTCTTTTCGTTTGCGCCGCCGTGGGGCGCGTGCGTCATGCTTAGTGGCAGCAAGCGCAGGGCTTGAGCTGCTTGAAGAAGTCGTTGCCCTTGTCGTCTACGAGGATGAAGGCGGGGAAGTCCTCTACGGTGATTTTCCAGATGGCCTCCATGCCGAGTTCGGGGTATTCCACGCACTCAATGCTCTTGATGCTGCTCTGCGAAAGTACTGCGGCTACGCCGCCGATAGTGCCGAGGTAGAAGCCGCCGTGCTTCTGGCAAGCGTCTGTAACCACCTGTCCGCGGTTGCCCTTGGCTATCATCACGAGCGATGCGCCGTGGTCCTGGAACTCGTCTACGTAGGGGTCCATGCGGTTGGCCGTTGTCGGGCCCATGCTGCCGCAGGGGTATCCCTCGGGAGTTTTGGCCGGTCCGGCGTAGAGGATGGGGTGGTTCTTGAAGTAGTCGGGCAGGTCCTCGCCAGCGTCGAGACGGGCTTTGAGCTTGGCGTGGGCAATGTCGCGCGCCACGATGATGGTGCCTTTCAGGCTGATGCGCGTCGACACGGGATACTTGGTGAGTTCGGCGCGTACGGCGTCGATGCCCTTGTCGAGGTCAATCTCCACGCCCTTTGCGCCTTCGCCCGGCTTGCGCAGTTCTTCGGGGATGAGTTCGGTGGGGTTGCTGTCCATCTGTTCGAGCCAGATGCCGTCCTTGTTGATCTTAGCCTTGATGTTGCGGTCGGCGGAGCAGCTCACGCCCATGCCGATGGGGCAGCTTGCGCCGTGGCGGGGCAGACGGATGACGCGGATGTCGTGGGCAAGGTATTTGCCGCCGAACTGCGCGCCCAGGCCAATCTTGTGCGCCTCGTGCAGTAGCTTCTCTTCGAGGTCGATGTCGCGGAAGGCGCGGCCAGTTTCGTCGCCCGTGGTGGGCAGGTTGTCGTAGTACTTGATAGAGGCGAGCTTCACGGTGAGCAGGTTTTTCTCCGCGCTTGTGCCGCCGATGACGAACGCGATGTGGTAGGGCGGGCAAGCTGCCGTGCCGAGGCTCTTCATTTTCTCCACGAGGAAGGGCAGGAGCGTGCCTTCGTTTTGGATGGTGGCTTTCGTCATGGGGTAGAAGTACGTCTTGTTGGCAGAGCCGCCGCCCTTGGCCACCATTACGAAGCGGTATTCGTCGCCTTCAACGGCCTCGATGTCGATTTGCGCCGGCAGGTTGCAGCGGGTGTTCACCTCGTCGTACATGTTGAGGGGAGCGTTCTGCGAGTAGCGCAGGTTGTCCTCTGTGTAGGTGTTGTACACGCCGAGGCTCAGTGCTTCCTCGTCCTCGAAGTCGGTCCATACGCGCTGGCCCTTTTCGCCGTGGATGATGGCCGTGCCGGTGTCCTGGCAGAAGGGGAGAATGCCCTTGGCGGCCGTTTCGGCGTTGCGGAGGAACTGCAGAGCCACGTACTTGTCGTTTTCCGAGGCTTCGGGGTCGGTGAGGATTTTAGCCACCTGTGCGTTGTGTTCGCGGCGGAGCATGAATTCCACGTCGTGGAAAGCCTGTTGGGCGAGCAGGGTGAGAGCCTCTTTCGACACTTTGAGGATTGTTTTGCCCTCAAATTCGCCGGTGCTTACGCCTTGTGTGCCGAGCAGGCGGTATTCCGTGGTGTCCTTGCCCAGCTGGAACATGGGAGCATACTTGAATGCAGGAGTTGTTGCCATAGCTTTGTATTATAAGTTGTGTAGAATACGTCTGTTTTCCATAGGCAAAATTACGGAAAACCTTTCAGATGGAGGCGGGCGCGCGCTTGCTTATTGGGGGGCGTGACTATGCGCGAAAAAACCGGGCGGACAAGTTTTGTGCTTGTCCGCCCGGTTTGCGGTTGCGTTGCAATCGATTGTCGGATGCCTATTCCACCACGACCTTCTTGCCGTTCACCACGTAGATGCCGGGCTGGAGGGCGGTGATGGGGGTGAAGCCGGCGGCTACGTTGAGCTGGCGTACGAGCGTGCCGGAGAGCGAGTAGATGCGTACGGTCTGCGGCGTTCCTGCGCACAGTTCGATGCAGCCGTTGCCGCCGCGCACATTGAAGTATGCGTCGGCCTTAGCCTCGTTGAGCGAGGTGACGCTGGGGTCGTAGCCGTATTTCTTGTCGAGAGCCGCCACGCGATTGCGAATCCACCTTTGGGCGTAGGTGGCCTCTGCTTGAAGCTGCTTGTGGTAAGTGTGCTTCTTCGCCTCCTCACGGGTGTCGGCCTGGCTGTCCTCGAAGAGCTTGGCGTAGTCGGCGAAGCGTGCGGCCAGCTTGTCGGGGTCGAAGCTCGATGCGCGCAGTTCGGCGTAACGGGCCTTGAGATCGGCGGTCCAGGGAATGTTTACGCTCGACTTGAGGCGTGCGAAGAGCGTGTTCTGTCCGTGCTCGTAGTTCCAAATATAGGTGTCGAAGTCAAGCGTAGCGTCGCTCGTCCTGCTGATTACGGCATCCCAGTCCTGACCGAACGTGCCGTCCAAGTCCCAAGGAGCTACGGAAATCTTCTGGCTGTTCTCGTCGGCCTGCGTGTCGTACACGTAGAAGAACATATTCTTGCCGTGGTTGTCGGTTGCCAAGAGCAGCTCGATGAAGAGATAGTAGTCGCGGATGACGGGATAGTCGAACCAGTCCTTCACGCTGGCATCGAAGTCGGACTGCTTCTGCGTGGTGGCCACGAAGTTGATGGCGTTGTAGAGCGGTGTCCAGTTTACTGCTTCGTCAGTGGCATCGGGGTATTTCTGCTCAAAGCCGTGCCACGTTTCCTGGCCGAGGTAGTTGTAGATGTCGCCCGGGGCGGTGTAGGGGTAGGTCTGGCTGCCCGACTCGTGGCCCATGAATACCTCGTAGCTCCAGTTGGTCGACTTGTAAAGCACGCCGTGCACTTCCTCCGAGCCAGTGGTGGAACTTGCTGCATCCACGTACTTCTTGAGTTTGAGCTGCTTACGGTCCATCTTCTCCGTCATGCAGTAGAGGCCGAAGTACTTGCCGTTGAGCAGCACTTCCACGAATTTGCCGCGCGTGCCAGTGCGCAGTTTCTTTTCCTGGTCGGAGTAGTAGGGCTTGGCGGAAAACTCGTTCCAGAGGTCGGTGCCCACGCGGTTGCGCATGCAGGCACGGTCGATGTACATGGCGTCGAGTATCCAATTGTTGTCGGAACGCAGTCCGAGGAGTTTGCGGTCGATAGAGTTGCCGTCGGCGTCGCGCAGCTTCACGGCGTACGACTTCTTGCTGTAGTTTTGCGACGATGCGCCGCGGTACTTAAAGGCTGCCACGTAGGTGGAATCGAAGCCGTCGTTCGTCGGGTCGGACACGCGGATAGAACCAGTGGTGTAGTAGCTGCCGTTGCACGAAGCCACGTTGATCTCCACAATGGGCAGGAACGTGAACTTCACTTTCGACTCGAAGAGCGTAGTGCCGTCGGCGGTGCAAAGCGTCAAGGGATACTCCGTGGCGCAGTCCACGTCGCTGAACGTCACCGTGCCGGTGCCGTCAGGGGCTTCGCCGTTCACCTTCACCACGTAGCCGTTGTCGGCGTAGGCCGACTTGAACACCGTTTTCAGCACGGGGAGGAAGTCGCCGCCCGTGCGGAGCGTTTCGGGCAGGGGGAAGAAGTATGAGGACGAGCCCTCGTCGTAGGCCACTTCCTTGTTGTCGAACTGCAAGGAGTTGAGAGCCTGGCGGAACGAGGTGGGAGTTTCAGGCTCCACGTCGGTGTTGGGGAACGTGATGCCGTTCTTCTGCAAAAGCTGCAGGTGGCGCTTGTCGGACGATGAGAATACGAACACCGACCCGCCGTCCACGTCGTAGAGGCCTACCACGTGGTTTGAGCCGTCGAGGTCGTAGTCGTTCCAGTAAAGGTAGCTGCTCTGCCTAGTGCCTGAGCTGCTGTACGAAAGGTTGTCGAGCTTGCAGAGCGCATATCCCTTGTAGGTGTCGTTTCCGGTCGTGCTTTCCTGTCCGCTGATGGACCAGATGTTGCCCGTCGACGACGTGCTGGTCACGCTAAGGCCGGTGCGGTTGTCCCATATCTCGTACGTTTTCGCCCAGTCCGTCGAAACGCATTGTCCGTCGGCGGTGTAAATCTGCACGCCCTTGCCGCTCTGCACAAAGTAGAACTGCGTACGCTTTGTGGAGTCGGTGATTTCGGTCAGGATGCTGTTGTCTACGCACACATAGCGCGACGTGCGTATATTAATAATGGAGTAAAGCGCGGGGTTGCTCGTGTCGGTGGTGTAGACCACGGGCTGCGAGAGGAGCGTGCGCTCCCAGTATTCGCCAAGGCCGTTCTTGCCCTTCGTGCCGGTGGAGTAGCTGCTCGACGAGTCGTCGCCGCTGTCGCCTCCGTCGCCGCTGTTGTCAAGCACGTCGTTGCCCTTTTCGTCGTAGATTTTGAAGAGTTCGTTGCTGCTTCCGCCGCCCCCCTCGTACGTGCCGAGCAGGTAGCTGCCGTCAATGCGCAGGTTGAACCACTGGCTGGTCTCCTCCGTGTTGCTGATGGCGAGGTAAGAGATTTCGTTCGACACCGTTTCGGTGATTTCCCACTCGCACGTGCTTGCGTCGAGCGTAGAGACCAGCGTAAGCCCCTTTTGCACATAGTTGATGCGCTCGCTCGAGTAGGCGATGTACTGATTGGTGCTGGCGTTGCGGAACGTGTATCCGTTAGTGCCCTTTTCGATGTACCACCAGCCGTCGTCGGCGGTGGTCGTTTCGGTAAGGTAGTAAAGCAGCGCGGTGGAGTTGTGCTTGCTGCCAAGCGCCACTTCGCCGTTGCCGTAGTACTTGCACGCAATGCGGTACTTCGTGCCGCTCTTGAACGTGGGCGAAGCTTCTGCAACGCCCATCACGAGCATTGCGAAGAGAAAGAGTAAAAATCTTTTCATGTATCTGAGATTGTGTGTTTTTCATAGAGGACGGAAGTTCGCGGAGACTTCCGTTCACGCCGAACGGCCTTGTTGCAAGAACGGGAAGAAATGCAACAAAGCCGAATGCGCGGTAAAATTACGACTTTTTATGTGTTGCGCTATAAATTGGCGCATAAATACGACGAATTTGCTATTTCTGTCTACCAAAACATTGCGCCCGTCGACTTCCGCTCCTCGTTTGCCGTCCCCTGCGCCGCGGCGCGCTTGCCAAATCCACGTAAAAATCAGCCCCTTTCGCCCCGTGGCAAATCAAGACGGCAAAAAAGCGTTACATTTGCACGCACATCAAAACAGTACAGACATGAAGAAAACGCTTATCCTCGTGCCGGCGGCAATTGGGCTGGCACTTGCGTTCCCCGTGCACGGAAACACGTCGGCGGGCAGCGCGGCTACCGACCCCGACACGACCCTCGCCGACACCGTGGCGTGGAGCGACGACATAGACCCGGAGTTCAGTTACAGCGAAGACAGCGATTGGGCTGGCGACGGCGACAGCGTGTGCGTGGACAGTGTGGCTCCGGCCGACGACGCGGACGACTTTTGCACGTACGACGACGAACTCCTCTCGGAATACAGTTCGAAGAGTGCCGATTACAGCCTGCAGAATCCTAAGGACGCCAACGCCGGCATCACGTTCACCGCAACGCTCTTCACCCCCGACCAGGACGGCAAGGGCGGAGTGAAGAAGGGCAGCGGATACGCCCAGATGGCCAGCCGCGTGCTTGCCGCCTCGCTCGACCCTGCAGCCTACGCCAAGTGGAAGGGCGACACGCTCGACAAGATGCTCGAAAACAAGTGGAAAGCCCTCAAAGCCAACTACACGGCCACGCAGACTGAGGCGGCGCAAAGGCTCGGCACGGACTACGAGCCGCAGAGCGGTTCCTACCGCACCACCGTCACCCCCGTTTGGGCGTGGAAGGACAAGGGCGTGACCACCTATAGCGTGGAGGACGAAATCTACACGGGCGATGCTCCCGGCAGCCTCTACCATTACTATCTTTCGTTCAGCGAAAAGGGCGACAGCCTCCTCGGCCTGACCGACATCTTCAAGGAGAGCGCGCTCCCCGAAGTGTTCCGCCTTGTGGGCGAGAAACTGCAAGCCCGCTCGGCCGACGCATCCGCTCCCGCCGTTCCCGAACTCCGTTCTGCCCCCGCCCCCGACAGCTACTGCGTGCGCAGCGGCTATGCGGTGCAGTACGGCGGCAAGTGGTATCCGCGCCCGGCCCTCACGGAGTGCGGCGTGGTGTTCGTTTATCCCTCCGGCGACGGCAACGGCCATGGAGACACGGTGAACATTCTCCTCGACGCGGTCGAAACGCAGGGCTGGCTGAAATAGTAAGCCTCCCCCGGAGCAAACGCAATCGGCGGTTTCTGCAGGTGTTGTCCTGCGGAAACCGCCGATTTTGTGTGGGGGTATATCCAGCTCACTGCGCCCTTTCGTAAGCGTCGATGGCTTTGAGGGTTTGCTCGTAGCCGGTGCGTATTATTCGCTGCGCGTGGTCAAAGTCGAACACCCCGAAACGGTTGATAGGGATGTCCACGGCGATGTCGGGCGGTGTTATTTTCTGCGCCAGCACCGTGTTGCGCTGAATTTGCAGTTCCAGAGCCGAGGAAATGAGCGTCAGGTAGTTGCTCGTGACGCTGCTTGGCGTGATGAGGCTGAAAAACTTCTGCAAGCTCAGCAGCCTTTCGCCCTCCTTTCGTTCGCGCTTGGCCGCTTGCCGCAGTTCGGCCACTTCCTCGCTTGCCGGCGCGCTCACGTTGACGCTCACCAACAGGTCGCCCTCGCGGCGCACGGCGCGGTTGAGCGGCAGGGGGTTGACAATGCCGCCGTCAATGAGAATGTGGCGGGCCACCCGTATGGGCTTGAACACCGAGGGCATTGAGATAGACGAGCGTATGGCGCGGAACAGGCTGCCCTTCGAGAAAACCACCTCGCGCTGCGTGAGCAGGTCCGAGGCAATGGCGCGGAAAGGGATGGGGAGCGTTTCAATCTTCACGTCGGGCGTCATCTCGCGCAGCTTGTTCATCACGCGTTCGCCCTTCACAACGTGGTTCATGCTCAGCGATATGTCGAGCATTTTCAGCATGTCGCTCCTTGTGAGCGACCGGAACCATTTCTCCGCCTCGTCCAGGTGGCCGGCGCAGTAGAGTCCGCCCACCAAAGCCCCCATCGACGCGCCCGTCACCGAGGCAATGCGGTAGCCCCGCTGCTCCAAGGCCCTGATAGCCCCTATGTGGGCGTAGCCCCGCGCGCCGCCGCTCGAAAGCACCAGCGCCACGTCCTTTTTGGCAGGGGAGGGTAGGGAAGTCATAGGCAGATGGCGGAAAGAATGAGGTACGTATATATAAATAGTCGTATTTTGCGCTACGCCCGTGTTAGTTCGGCAATGCGGCGCGCGCAGTGTTCCATGAGCCATTTGGGCGTGGAGGTAGCTCCGCAGATGCCCACGCTCTCAGCCCCGTTGAACCATTCGCCGCGAATGGCCGAGGGGTTGTCCACAAGGTACGAGTGGGGATTGACCTCGCAACAGGCCCTGTGAAGCACGCGTCCGTTCGAACTTTTCAGTCCGCAAACAAAAATCACCACGTCGTGGCGGGCGGCGAAGGCGCGGATGTTGGGCAAGCGGTTGGCCACTTGGCGGCAGATGGTGTCGTAGTAGCGAAACTCCGCCGGCTGCTCAATGTGCGCCGTGATGTAGTCCACAATCTTGCGGAAACCCTCGAGCGGCTTTGTGGTTTGCGAGAAAAGGGCGATGGAGTGCGAAAAGTCGAGCTGCGCCGCCTCTTCCACGTCCTCAATCACCACCGCTTCGCCGTCGGTCTGCCCCACAAGGCCAAGCACCTCGGCGTGGCCGCGCTTGCCGTAGATGACAATTTGCGGATGGTTCTCTTCCGAATAAACCTTTTTGATGCGCCGTTGAAGCTGCAGCACCACGGGACAAGTGGCGTCGATGATGCGTATGCCCCGCTCCTCGGCCGTGCGGTAGGTGGCCGGCGGTTCGCCGTGGGCGCGGAGCAGCACCTTTGTGCCTTCGGGCAGTTGCGCCAGCGTGCTGTGCTCGATTGTTTCCAGGCCCATGCCGCGCAGCCGCTCGCATTCGCTCCCGTTGTGCACGATGTCGCCCAGGCAGCGCAGGCTGCTCGACTGCGCCAGCTCCTCCTCCGCCTTGCGTATGGCGGTGGTCACGCCGAAGCAGAAGCCCGATGATTCGTCAATTTCTATGTGCATAGGCGGTGGTCAGTTGAGTTTAAAGTCGACGGGCATCGTGATGCGCACGGGGGTGGGCTTGCCCTGGTCGTCGGTGCCGGGCGTCCACTTCGGCATTTGCTTCAGGGCGCGTATGGCGGTGCGGTAAACCTCCGTGTCGAAGGCGTTCTTCACCTCCCAGTCGGTGGTGTATCCGTCCGTCCCCACTATAAACGTCAGCGTGATGGAGCCCTGCAGGTTGTTCTTCACGCACCTCGACGGGTAGACAATGTGTTCGTCCATCCACTTCATGAAGGCGCGCATACCGCCCGGAAAGCCCGGCATCTGCGACACCACCTCGGTGGGTACAATCTTTTCCTTGGCTATGGGGAGCGTTTCGTCGTGTATGCCCGTGGTGTCGATGATGGGCGTAACCACCATTTGCTCCGCCGGGTCGTAGTCTATCGGGCCGTCCTCGCCGATGGTCTGCAAGGGGGGCAGCCCGTCTACAATCTCGGGCGTGCTGCTCTTCGCCCCGGGTGCCATGCGCACGGTGGGGGCTTGGCGCGCCGTGGCGAGGAACTTCACCTCGTAGCCCTCTTTCAGGTCGGTCGGTTTCTTGGCGAAAATGTCCTCGGCCTGGGCCATGTCCTTTGCGGTGACAAGGCGGATGTAGAGCATGAAGCAGCCCTTGGCCAGAATGATGAAGAGGAAGAACCCGACGACCGATGCCAGTGCGTAGCGATAGCGCAGACCCGTTTGTTCGCGCAGCCTGTAAGCCCCGTAGGACTTGTTGCGGTTGGCAAACACAGTGTCGCACCACTCCTTTTGCAATAAATTGGACGAACGCACGTTTATAAGAGTAATATATGTGTGATGGCGGTAATTGCGCGGCTTTCCGCTTGGCTGTTCAAAATGCGAATGGCTTTCATGCCTGAGCTGGCAACGGC
Source organism: Clostridiales bacterium (assembly GCA_963632215.1). Taxonomy (GTDB): domain Bacteria; phylum Bacteroidota; class Bacteroidia; order Bacteroidales; family Bacteroidaceae; genus Alloprevotella. Next base: position 9,761 of record CAVGTD010000029.1, on the reverse strand, counting down.
AATAGTCCGCAAACCGCGGCCTGAAAGGCCAACTGCTCATAGCCCAGGGCAGAGTGGCGGCGCAACGCGGCGGCACGTCACCCTGGGTCCCCGTCCGGGGGCAGTTGCCGCCCTGCAAGGGCAGCTGCATTGATACCGGGCAACGCCCGGGTTAAGCGGCGGTTGGTTGGCGGTATCCGTTGCAATGCCGCCCACTTAGCGGGGCGTCGCCCCTATATTAGGCAGTTGCCCTTACAGGGCGCAAACGAATTTGTGCGGGCGGGTACCCAGGGTGTCGCCGCCACTCCGTGGCGTCTCTGCCCTGGGCTATGAGCAGCTGCCCCGTCGGGGCGCGGTTTGCGGGTATGCCTGCGGCCGCCAGCCAACAGATAATTTGAACACCCAAGCTTTCCGCTCCCCGTTTCCCGTTGCGAAACAGGCCTTGCGCAGTCGTTCCCAACTGCTTGCGGAATGCCTTTCCTTAGGTTTGCAAAGGTACGGCAAGGCGGTTGAGTGGCAAAGTGCGGCGTGTGAAACTTCAAAAAAATAAGCCAAGCCCAAAGGCGGAGAGTGTTAATTCTCGTACCTTTGGACGGAAATTCGTGCCGCGCCGTGCGCCGCGGCTTTTGCGCGGAGCTTTTCCGCAGCTGTTTGATCCCGGGCGCGGCCCGTCCCTCACACCTCTCTCAACAACTCACATGAAAGACTTTCTTCCGTCCCTCAGACCTTTGTCCCTCCGTGTCGCCAATCTGTGGCGAAAGGGTTCTCTCCTTTATATATATATAGGTGTATTCGGCGCGCTTCTCGGCGTTTGCCCGGCCCTGGCGCAGGAGTACTCCTCCGCCTACAACACGTTGCGCTTGCCCGTGTCGGCCCACGTGGCCGGACTGGGCGGGCAGAACATTTCGCTCATAGCCGACGAGCCGCAGGCCGGCTGGGCCAACCCCGCGCTCTACGCCAACGTGAGCGACAAGTCGCTCGCCCTCTCGTTCATGACCTACGCCGGCGGCTCGCAGTGGATGGGGGCGCACTTCGCCAAGGCCATCGGCGAACGCCACACCGTGGCGGTGGGCGCGCAGCTGATGAACTTCGGCACAACCGACGAGACCGACGAGTACGGCAACGTGACGGGCAGCGTCAAGGCGAAGGACTTCGTCTTGGGCGGCGGGTACAGCTACCTCTTCTCCGACCGCTGGACGGGCGGCGCAAACCTCAAATTCATGTTCTCGAACCTTGCCGGATACTCCGCCATTGCGGCTTCGGTTGACGTGGGCGTGAACTACTACGACGAGGAGAACGACTTCTCCCTGTCCGCATCGCTCCAAAACCTCGGCGTGCAGCTCAAGGCCTACGACGAGTCGGTGCGCACGCATCTTCCCTTCAACCTCGCCCTCGGCTTCAGCAAGGGCATGGCCCATCTGCCCGTGCGCTTCCACGTCACGATGAACGACGTGACCCGCTGGAAGTCGAAGTACTACGTGCAGGAGGAGGGCAAGGACGAAACGTCCTCGTCGTCCAACGACGGCAAGATAAGCTTCGGCAAAATGGCTCTCAACCATTTCGTGGTGGGCATCGACATCCTGCCGTCCGACTTCCTCTACCTTTCGTTGGGCTACAACTTCCGCCGCGCCAACGAGCTGAAAGCCTCCGGCTCTTCGCACTGGGCCGGCATCTCGGCCGGCGGCGGCATCAAGGTGAAACGCTTCCAGCTCGGCCTGTCGTACGCCGTCTACCACCAGGCCGGCAACTCGCTCATGGCCTCGGCCGGCTACAAATTCTGAACCACACTCCCGGCGGCCTTGTCTCGCCGCCCGGGGAACGATAACGCTATACCCTCTATGAAAAAGATAATCGTGGCCATTGACGGCCACTCGTCGTGCGGCAAAAGCACGATGGCCAAGCAGCTCGCCCGCGAGGTGGGCTACATTTATGTCGACACCGGGGCTATGTACCGCGCCGTGACGCTCTTTGCCCTGCGCAGTTCCCTCTTCGCCGCCGACGGCACGGTCAATGCCGAAACGCTCAGGGGACTCATGCCGCAGGTGCAGGTCGACTTCCATCTCGACACCGCTACCGGCCAGCCGCTCGTCCACCTCAACGGCGAGTGCGTGGAGAGCGAAATCCGCGGCCTCGAAGTGAGCAGCCGCGTCAGCGCAATAGCCGCCCTTCCCTTTGTGCGACAGGCCATGACCCTCCAGCAGCAGCGCATGGGCGAGGCGAAAGGCATCGTGATGGACGGGCGCGACATCGGCACGGTGGTGTTCCCCCAGGCCGAACTCAAAATTTTCGTCACCGCCTCCGCCGAGGTGCGCGCCCAGCGGCGCTACGACGAACTCACCGCCAAGGGGCAGACGGTCAACTACGAAGACATCCTCAAAAACGTCAAGGAACGCGACTACATCGACTCGCACCGCGAGGTGGCGCCCCTGCGCCAGGCCGACGATGCCCTCTTCCTCGACAACTCCCGCCTCACCCGCGACGAGCAGCGGCTGTGGCTTCTCGAACAGTTCGCCAAGCGCACGGAGTGGGGCGTGTTTGTCAACAAAATGCTCGACGAACAGGGCTACCCCTCCCGTCCCGAGGGACTTTACGAACCCATCCGCTACGTCCTCTCAATGGGCGGCAAACGGCTGCGCCCCAGTCTGCTCCTGCTCGTCAACAGCCTCTACGGCGGCTCTGCTTTGAAGGCTCTGCCGGCCGCCATCGGACTGGAAACCTACCACAACCACACGCTGCTCCACGACGACCTGATGGACAACGCCGACGTGCGCCGCGGACAGCCCACGGTGCACAAAAAGTGGAACGCCAACACGGCCGTGCTTTCCGGCGACACAATGCTCATCCTCGCCTTCCGCCGCATCATGGAGTGCCGGTGCGAGCGCCAGGCCGACGTGCTCGACCTCTTCGCCCGCACGGCGCAGGAGATATGTGAGGGGCAGCAGTACGACGTCAACTTCGAAACCCGCGCCGACGTGACCGAGGCGGAATACATCGAGATGATTCGCCTGAAAACGTCCGTACTCCTTGCCTGCGCCGCCAAGATGGGCGCGCTCATAGCCGATGCCCCGGCGGCCGATGCCGAGGTGCTTTACCGCTTTGCCGAAAAGATTGGCCTGGCCTTCCAGCTCCAGGACGACTACCTCGACGTGTACGGCGATCCGGCCGTGTTCGGCAAGAAGATAGGCGGCGACATACTCTGCGGCAAAAAGACGTTCCTGCTCATCAACGCCCTCCAGCGCGCCGACGCCGCCTCGCGCGCCGAACTCCTCGCCCTTTTGCAGGACAAAGCCGTTGAGCCGCAGGAGAAAATCAGCCGCGTGACGGCTCTCTACAACCGCCTCGACATTCCCCAACTCACCCTCGCCGCCATCGACCGCTACTACGCCGAGGCGCACGCCCAGCTCGAAGCCCTCACGCTCGCCCCCAGCCAGTGGAAGCCCCTGTGGGACTACGCCGAATCGCTGCTTGGGCGGAAGAAGTGACGGTTGTGGCCGAGCGTTCGTCCCACAGTTTGTCCACGAAAAGGCTGGAAGCCTTGTAAGTCCTTAGCCCAGGGCAAAGTCACGGAGCGTTAGCGGAGTGACGACACCCTGGGTTTCAATATCCACATTATTTGCCGCGCTGAAAGCGCAAAAGTAAAAGCCGCAAGTCGGGGTCTTGTTACTTTTGCGCTTTCAGCGCGGCAACTTTGCTATAATGAGTACCCAGGGCGACGTGTCGCTGCTTCGCATCGCCACTCTGCCCTGGGCTGAGGACTTACAAGGCTTTCAGCCTATCCTTATCTGCTTTCATGGCTGCCATGCGCTCGCCCTTTTTTTTGCGCCTTGCAAATGGTGCTTTGTGCGTGTTGCCCTCGCCCCCCGCAAATGCGATTTAGCATTTCTTTTGCCCCCGTTCGAGCCGAATGTAAAACGGAATGCCTAAATTTGCGGCGGTTTGACATTGAAAACCACGATTTTTCAACCAAATAGCAAACAGATTAATCAGCACACGCTTTACACACAAAAACAATGAAGAAGAAGTTTGTATTAGCAAGCATGGCGGCTCTCATGGCGATGGCGGCCAATGCCCAAGAGGTGAAAATGTTCGACCCGGGGCGCAAATGGTCTCCCGCGTTCGACGCTCTTGTTGAGGGGCAAACCGTGACGCGCGTCAACGCCAAGGGCAAGGCCGTAGCCCTTACGCCCGACAGCCTCGTGACCGTCAACATTAGCACCGCCGACAACGCGGCGCAGGATGTGGCAAACTTCATTCAGGCCGAGGGCTACGAGGCCGCAGCTCCCACGGGCGAGTTCGTAACCGCCAAGATTCCCTCGCGCTTCATTGCCTCGCTCGCCGGCGAGCCGGGCGTAGTGTACATTAGCCAGCCCCGCCAGTTCCGCGCGCTCATGGACAAAGTCCGCACCGACGTGGGAGTCACCAAGGCGCAGGAAGGCACCGGCCTGGACACGCCCTACGACGGCACGGGCGTGATTGTAGGCGTTATCGACCAGGGCTTTGAGTTCAAGCACCCGGCATTCACCGACCGTGTAAAGCGATGGGGCAAAAGCTCCACCGACGGCACGTTCCGCACCACCGCGCCCACGACCGACCCCACCGACCAGGTGGGCCACGCCACGCACGTCACCAACATTGCCGCCGGCAACAAGGTGGACGGCGTTGACTACTACGGCATAGCCACCGGGGCAGAGATTGTGCCCATGATGAGTTCGCTCGACGACAACGTAATCCTCCAGCAGGCGGCCGCCGTCAAGCAGTACGCCGAGTCGGAGGGCAAGCCCTTCGTGCTGAACATGAGCTTCGGCGCCAACATCGGCCCGCACGACGGCACAACCGACTTCGACCTGGCCATGGAGAAACTCACCGGCCCGGGGGCAATCTTCGTGGCGGCCATGGGCAACAGCGGCGGCAACGACATCCACGTGAAGGGCGACTTCACAGCCGACGACGAATGCGCCTACGCCTACATCGAACCCGACGGCTCGAAGAATACAAGCGGCATTATCATCAGCGAGATATGGTCGAACCTCACGTACTACGACGACCCCGACGTGGAGTTCCTGCCCTGCATCTACGCCAACAACAAGCTCTACCGCCCCACACAGGCTCAGCTCCGCACGATGAACCAGCAAAACATCTTCTACGCCGAAACGTCGGCCACCAGCTACCGCTGCAGTGCCTACGTGGGCGGAGCCATCAGCGACATAGCCAAGATTTTGGGCGTAACGGGCACGAAGTACAAATTCGTGTGGGCGGCAAAGGGCAAGGCCGGCAACGGCTTCCACGCCTGGATTGAGGACGGCGAGGAGAAGTACATGGCCACGTTCGTCAAGGCCACGATGCGCGATGCCAACACCGACACCACGATCAACACCATCGCCGGCGACGACGAATACCTCGTGGGCGAGGGCGCGGCGTCCATCCCCGACGCCATCGCCGTAGCCTCGTACAACACCGCCAACGGCTTCTATTCGATGAACGCCGGCGGCCGCGTCTCTTACGGCGTGGGCGAAGTGGGCGACGCCAGCAACTTCTCCAGCCCGGGCCCGTGGCTCGGCCAGTACGATAAGCCCACCATCGCCGCTCCCGGCGCAGTGGTGCTTTCGGCCTACTCCAAAAAGTCCAGCGGCTTCGACGCCACCAAGAACACCAGCCTCGCGCAGGCCGTGAAGGTGAACGGCAACACGTTCTACTACGGCCAGATGAGCGGCACCTCAATGGCCACGCCCGTAGTGAGCGGCACAGTGGCCCTTTGGCTGCAGGCCAACCCCGACCTTACGCCGGCCGAGGTGCGCAACATCCTCAAGACCACCGCGCGCAAGGACAGCTATACGGGCAAGGACCTCACCTGGGACAACAAGTGGGGATACGGCAAGCTCGATGCCTATGAGGGCCTGAAGGCAGCCATCCGTCTGCGCGCCGGCATCAGCGAAACGGTCAACTCGGCCGCTCCCGTCAGCCTGCAAAAGGGCGAGGGCGAGTGGAAGGTGCTGTTCAACAGCGACGAATCGTTCGCCGACCTCCGCATCGTGGCGGCCAACGGCCAGACGCTCTACGCCAGCCACGTCGACGCTCCGCGCCACGGCGACGAGCAGGCCGTAAGCACCGCCCAGCTCGCGCCCGGCGTCTACGTGTTCCAGGTAAGCACTGCCAATGCGCAGGTAACGCGCAAGATGGTGGTGAAATAATTCCGCACTCCCTCCGCCCCCCTCGGGCAGGGCCAAATACCGGCGGGCATCCGTTCCACAAAGGAGCGGGTGCCCGCCGGCTTGTTTCAATGCTCCGCCGTCCGCGCGGAGTACGCCGCCGCCGCACTCGAGTCCGTCCGCCGATGTACTCGAGTGCGCCCCCGGGCGGACTCGAGTTTCCCCACGGGCGCACTCGAGTTTTATGCCGGGCGCACTCGAGTACGCCCGTGGGCGGACTCAAGTTTCTCGGCGGCGTACTCGGATTTTTCGGCGGCGCATTCGCCCCGGACGGCGTTTCGTCCCCCGTCGCCCCATGCCGACAATGCGCGGGGCGTGAGCCCTGCATATTGCCCCCAACGCCCCGAAATGCCAAAAATCGCCCAAATTCACCAACTTTTCACGTGAAAATGATTGATTGGGGGGGTAAAATCTCTACTTTTGCAAAAATGAGAACCTAACAAACACGGCCTCGGCGGAGGCTCACTTTTCTGAATATCCTAAACAGCAAAAACTATGAATTTACGAAACAATCTGACGGCCCTTGCCGCAGCCGCGTTTTCGGCAACCGCTGCAATGGCCGATTCGGGCGTGACGGCCTCGAAAGTGGTCGTCTCCACCGACGACAAGGGCAGCGCGGAAATGACCCTCATCGGCACCACGCCCAGCGGCTGCCAGGTGTGGAGCAGCGCCGTCGGCGAACAGGCCAACGGCACAAAGGCCGTGTGGAAAATTGACGACACAAGCTTGTCGGCCAACGAAAGTTATTTCTACCCGGGGTCGTACACGCTGGCGGCTAACTACACCGACAGCTACAACCGCAAGCTTCCCGCCCAGGCCGACCTCTATCAGTTCCTGACCATACAGAGCGCAACTTCCGCCAACCTTTACATCCCCACCAGCGTAAAGCCCAAGAACGACGAGGCCCTGCTGATTAAGCCCGCCGTGTCGCTCTCGCCCTCGACGGACTACACCTTCGACGACGGCAGCCAGCAGCTGACGCAAACAGTGACCTACACCGCCACCGGCATTGCCGATGCCGCCGTAGACCATGCCGTGCTGAAATACAGCTACAACGGCGGACTGTCGTGGGACAGCATCACGTCGACTGCAGCCGCCGTCCAGTACACGTTCAGCGTGAAGCACAAATACTCCGAGGACAAGGTGCGCTACCGCCTCACGCTCTACCCCAAGAGCCAGTATGTCCCCGCATTGGATAATTCGCAGTGGAATGTCCCCGAAACGGAAGACATTGACATCTCCTGCGATAGCCGCGTGAAATACAAGGCCTCGACAGTGGTCATGACGTTCAGCAATAAAGCTACGGTGGCTTGTTATCCCCTCGGTCTCACGGGGCAGGGCTACCAAATGTGGGGTGCCAAAGTAACGGAGAACAACGGATCGACGGAGTGGCTGATTGACGACAACCTCGTGAGAGGCAAATGGACGGAACAGGCGGTTTACCCAAGAGACTTTTACCCTAACCAAGTATACAGCTTGCTGTCAGACGGTAAAGCGTCAGGTAGCGAAGAAGTAAAGTATACTTCCGACTACACCCACTTCGTAAGAGTGACCAGCACGACACTGGCCCACTACTTCTCGTGGAAATACAACGACACGTTCAGCCCCGCCCCGACCGACTTCTACGTGGCCGCCAAGTGCAGCGTTGAGTCAGCGGGCGACTACACGCCCAACACCGCCGACGACAACCTGAGCCACACCGTGACCTGCACGGTGAGCAACGCCAACTCCCTGATGCTCGACGGCGCCACGGTGCAATACAGCTGCGACGGCGGCGCCACATGGTCGGCCGGCCAGGAAGTGTCCGGCTTCACCGCCAGCTCCACCGATGTGTGCGCAAGCACCTGCACGGCCACATTCACCGACATCCCGGCCAGCACGACGAAAATACGCTACCGCGTCACCGTGCACACCAAGAACGACTACAAGATAGTATGCCAGGACTTCTCGTGGACAAGCACCGACCTCGACGTGACGGTAGCCGACGACAAGCTCACCGACGTGCTGGTGTACAAGCGCGTGATGTCCGCCGACGAACTCGTGGCCGGCGATGCCTACCTCATTGTCAACGCCGCCTCGGGCAAGGCTTTGGGCTTCCAGAACACCGACAAAACCCGCAAGGCTGAGGATGTGACCTTCGCCAGCAACAAGGTGAAGATTGCCGAAAACCGCATCGCCAACTCGAAGAGCACCGAAGGCGGCAAAACCGTCAATGAGTTCGTGCTGGGCGGCTCCGAGGGCAGCTGGACGTTCAAGGACAACGCCCTGAAAGGCTCTTACTACCTCTGCGCATCGGGCAGCGGCAGCGAAACTTACTGCTATCTGACCACCATGACAAGCAGCCTTAGCGACAACTCCTGGAAGGCCGCCATCAACCTCAGCGAGACGGGCGACGCCACCATCACCTTCGGCGGCGAAGCTACGGCCAATACCATCGGCTACAACAACAGCACGCACATCTTCACCTGCTACCCTGCGACGAGTACCTCTGCAAACGTGCAGACCGTACAACTCTACCGCAAGGTGAGCGCGTTCAATATCAGCGATGCCGGCTACTGCACGTACTACACCGACTTCGCCTACCAGATGCCCTCGGGCGCAACGGGCTACACCGTGACGCGCAAGGACGACAACAGCCTCTCGCTCAACGCCCTCTACCCCGAAAAGAGCGTAGTCCCGGCGCGCACTCCGTTGCTTATAAAGGGAAGTGGCGCGTACACCTGCCTGGCCGCAAGCTGCACGGACGCAGCCCCCACAGACAACCTGCTGCACGGCTCAATCGTAAAGGAAACGACCAACGTGACGGGCGCAACCCACTACTACAAGCTCAGCCTCGGCACTGACGGCAAGGCCGGCTTCTACTGGGGCGCAGCCGCCGGCGCAGCGTTCGAAAACGCCGCGGGCAAGGCCTACCTCGCCCTCACCAACACCTCGGCCGGCAGTCCGCAGCGAGGCTTCGCCCTCGACCCCGACGGCACCGTTGCGGGCATCGCGTCTGCCGTTGAGGCTCACGCCGCCGCAGCCCCGGCAATCTACGACCTCAACGGCCGCCGCCTCTCCACCCTCCAAGGCGCGCAGAAAGGCCTTTACATCGTAAACGGAAAGAAAGTAATGATAAAGTAACCCCACAACGAAAAATGAAAAAGAAATATTCAACCCCTCAGCAAACCGCCATTCTGTTAGCCCCCGCCGCAATGCTCGCGGCCTCAGAACCCGCACAACACGACGAGTACATCGATTCCCCCCAGCTCTCCAACGACCGCGAATGGAGTAGCGAGGAGTGGGGGGAGGAGTAAAACAAGTCAACCTTTGGCATCACCCTAAGAAGCCTACCCCCAGCCCCTCCCTAAAGGGAAGGGAGCGCGTAGCCTGACAAGGTGGGGTAGGGCGTTCGCTATTTTGGTGCAGAATTTCCACGACAATGTCCGCAAACCGCGGCCTGAAGGGTAGGGTGTTCAAAATGCGATTATTTGTGGTGCAGAATTTCCACGACAATGTCCGCAAACCGCGGCCTGAAAGGCCAGCTCCCCATAGCCCAGGGCAGAGCCGGCACGAAGTGGCGGCGTCACCCTGGGT
>CAVGTD010000028.1:0-27503 GCA_963632215.1 Clostridiales bacterium | reverse complement strand
CTGGGTGCGCTGCAAACTCCTGCCGCAGTCGGCTAAGGCGGAGGCCGAGGGCGATAACCAACTCCGCGCAACAGCCGTGTTGGCTTTCGACACCCACGCCATCTATGACGAGCCCGACGAGTATGCCGAATGCCCTTCGTTTGTTTCCCCCTCCGAACTCGAAAAGCATTTTCGCCTTTGCGGCAGCCCCTTGGGCATGCTCAGTTTCTGCTCGGGCCGCAACGAGTGGGTGCGCAGCTACCTGATGAACCTTGTGCACGAAGTGACCGACATTGACGATGTGAGGGTGGGCGAGGGCGAACACAAATACCAGTTTCTTGCCTCCTATCTGCTCCTTGTGAGCCAAATAGCCGCCCAATGCCCTCTGCCCGAGGTGCGCTTGTTGCGCGACCGCGACGTGAAGCAAATCGACGTAGAGATGATTGTGGACATTGGCAACTCGCGCACGGCCGCTGTGCTTTTCGAGGATGGCGACTTCACCCGCGTCAAGCCCCTTCATCTGCAAAACTTCACCCGCCTCACCACCCCAGATAGAGCGTTGAACCGCACGGAGCAGTCGTTCGACATGCGTGTGGCGTTTCAAAAGGTTGACTTCGGGCGCGGCACGATGTATGGCAGCACGCAGTTTGTGTGGCCCAGCGTGGTTCGTTTGGGCGAAGAAGCCGAGCAGCTGATGCACCAAACGGTGTCGTATGCCGAAGGTGATGAAATACTCTCTACCTATTCCAGTCCCAAGCGTTACTTGTGGGACGGTCACGCCCGCCGCGAAGAGTGGCGTTGCGTGCGCACCGACCGCCGTGGGCGCAACGAAGAACCCGTGATTGACGGAGTGAGCAACTACGTGCGCGACGACGGGTCGGTAGACGAGGAAGGCTTTGGCGTAGGCTTGCACTACTCGCGCAAGTCGCTTATGACGCTTGCCTTCATGGAAATCATTTCGCAGGCCCGCGTGCAAATCAACAGCACCGAGCATCGCTTATTCCACGGCCGGCAGAGCACGCCGCGCCGGCTCAACAAGGTGGTGCTGACCTGCCCCACCGCCATGTCGGTGAGCGAGCAGCGCGCCCTGCACGAATGCTTGCAAAACGCCCTGCGTGTGCTCGACCTTTATGCCACCGCCACAGTGGGCAGCGAGGCGCACAACCCCATTCGCATTGTGCCCGACTTGAAACGCGCCAGCCACGAACAGAAGCAATGGATTTATGACGAGGCCACCTGCTCGCAGTTTGTCTACCTCTACGGCCTCTTCTCAGACACTTATCTCAACAACAGCAGCGAGTTTTTCCGCATCTACGGCCGTCAGCGCACGGTGAAGGGGCAAGATTGCGACAGCGTGGTGGTGGGGTCGCTCGACATTGGCGCCGGCACCACCGACCTCATGGTGTGCCGCTACCTCTATAATGCGCAAAATCCGGCCCAGCTCAAGCCCGACCCCGTCTATTTCGACACATTCGACCAGGCTGGCGACGACCTGATGAAAGTGCTCATCGAGAACGTGTTGCTGCAAGGCCGCAACGGCATTCTTGAAAGTGAGTTGGCACGTCGTGGACACGATGAGGAACAGATACGCCGCTTGCTCTACCAGTTTTTCGGCACCGACAACAATAGCCTCTCCTTCTCCGACCGCATGGTGCGGCGCGACTTCAACCTGCAAGTGTGCGTGCCGCTCATCAGCCACTTCCTCGACCTTTTGGCCCGGGGCGAGAGCTACCGCGACGTGACCTACAATGACGTGTTCGCCCACAATCCGCCCAGCCCTAAGGTATTCGAAAGCTTTAGCAATAAGTTCGGCTTCGAACTCAGCGAGATCACGTGGACCTTCGATGCCCGCATTGTGTCGCAGCACATTGAGCGTTGCATGAACGACTTGCTCGAAACCGTGGCCACCTTGATGTATGCCCACGAGTGTGACGTGGTCATTCTCTCGGGGCGTCCCACCTCGCTTGCCCCCATCCGCAACGTCTTTCTGAAATACTGGGGCGGCCAGCCCGACCGCCTCGTGGTGCTCAACAAGCACCGTGTGGGCCGCTGGTATCCCTTTGCCGACGAGTTTGGCTACCTCACCAACTCAAAGAGTGTGGTGCCTGTGGGAGCCATGATAGGCTACTTGGCCTCGACGGCTGGCGGCATGAACGGTTTCTCGCTCGACCTCTCGGCTCTGGCGCAAGGCGTAGGCCCGACTACCGACTACTTTGTAAAGAAGGATGCCCTGGCCCAGCAAAACCAGTGCTTCATCACTCCGCAGCGGCAGCAGGGCGAGGTGACGTTCAATTCCTTCCCCGCCTACATCGGCACCAAGCAGTACGACCTTTCGCTCTATCCCGTGCGCCCCTTCTACGTGATTGATCTCAACTACGAACGCATTAGCGAAAAGCTGCGTCGCAAATACGCCGACGAGCCGCTCACCGAGAGCCGCTTGCAACAGTTGCTCAACGACTATTGCGACCGCTTGCTCACCCACGTGCCGCTCACCGTAACGCTCGAGCGCCCCGACTTCCAAGAGAACAAGGAGCAACTCAACATAGCTAGCGTAACGGGCAGCGACGGCACAGACTGCCAGCCCACCGACTTCGCCCTAACCGTGCAGAGCTTGAACGATGCCGACTGCTACTGGCTCGACTCAGGCGCATTCAACATCAATATCAAAGGGCGCACGAACGAGAAGTAAATCATTCTTCACCTCTTTTTCTAACCTCCTCGAACGCTATGACTACAATAGTAAGTCAACAACAAACAATAGCCCAAGCCTTGGCTTGGCAGCCCCACGTGCCGCAGAGCGAGCAAGCGGCCTATCGCAAAAAACTTATCAACGCTCGCCGCGAATTGAAGAAGATTGACTTTGCGCTGAGCGAGGCCTGCTCCACCGCGGCCTTTGGCGAGAGCCAGATGGGCAAGTCGTATTTGGTGAGTGCCTTGCTTTCCACACCCAGTTCGCCCTTCAGCGTGACCGACGGCAATAAGAGCTACAACTTTATCAGCGACATCAACCCATCCTCGCCCAACTCGCAGGTAGAGGCTACGGGCGTTATCACCCGTTTCACCCTGCGCCGCGACGTGCATTGCCCCGAAGGGCATCTGCGCGTGCAGCTACTCACTGTGGCCGATGTGGTGCTGTTGCTCTGTGAAGCCTACTACAACCAAGTGTTGCAAGACGGAGCCGACACTTTGAGCGCAGCCGCCATTGACGAACGCATTGAGCAAATCGTTTCGCAGCTCGGCACCACGGCATCTGCCTCGCCCCTTTTAGACGAAGACGACGTGCTCGACATTCAGGAATATCTCAAAAGCCCCTCCATTCAGCAAAAGTGCAGCCGGCTGCACGACAGCCGGCTCTTCGAGACCTTGCTCGACCACATTCAGCAGTTTGGCGAGGCGCAGCTCATTGAGGCACTCACCCTGCTGTGGGACTGCGACGCAAACATTTCGCGCCTCTTCACCGACCTGCTCGCCACCTATCGAAGCCTTGGCTACCAACACACCGTTTACGCCCACTTCGATGGCGTGTTGAAACGGAAGGGCTCGTTGCTCGATGTGGCCCGGCTCGACGAAATGTATAACACCCAACCCGAGAACGCTCCGGCGGAGTATACCCCCACGCTGCTCGTTACGCCGCAGGGCGGCAAGCAGATTGAGGTGCGCAAATCATTCTTCAGCGCGCTCATTGCCGAACTCGACTTTGTGCTACCGCAAGAACTTGCTACTACGCATGAGTTTTTGAAGAAACTCGACATTCTCGACTTTCCAGGCGCTCGCCGTCCGGAGCAGATAGCCCAGTTGCGCTTGGTGGAGGGCAAGAACCTATCCATCGTGCTGCGCCGCGGCAAGGTGACCTACCTATTTAATAAGTACTCCGCCGCCAAGCGCATCAGCACGCTGCTCTTCTGCCACAACAACAGCCAGAGCGCAGAAAGCACCATGGGCCTTGTGCTAGACGCTTGGATAAAGCAAAACGTGGGAGCCACCGAGACCGAGCGCGAAACGTTTACGCAGCGTGCCGGACTGCCGCCCCTCTTTATTATAGGCACGTGGTTTAACAAAGATTTGGAATTTAACGACGAACGCCCTGGCGACAACGATGCCCTCGTGTCGCGCTGGAATCGCCGCTTCACCACCGTGCTTGAAAAGGAAGTGCTCAAGTCGCTCGACGACTCCGCCCATTGGTTCAACAAGTGGAGCCGCACGCAAGCCGCCTTTCAAAACCTTTACATGCTGCGCGACTTCAAATATTCAAAAACCATTTACCAGGGCTATAACCCCGACCTCGGCACGCCCGAGCAGGGCAACCCCGTGCAGCCGGTCACCTATCCCGACTATTTTGTCCGGCTGCGTGATAGCTTCGTAAGCCATGAGTTTGTGAAGCGGCACTTTGCCAACCCCACCCAGTCGTGGGATGCCTCTGCCACTTGCGCCCACGATGGCACGCAAGCCATTATCGAGGGACTGAACCGCATTTCGGCGCAGATGGTAGACGCTCGCAATGAGAAGTTTACCGCCGACCTTCGCAACGTGTCGCAACAAGTGCGAGGTTTGCTCGAAAGCTACTACCATTCGGGCGATGCCGGCGAACAGGTGAAGAAAGCCAAGCGTCAAGCTGGTGCGGCGTGCATTCAGCTTGACCGCCTCATTGGCCGCGACTCTTACGCCTTCGGCCGGCTGATGGACAGCCTTTCAGTGGGCGAATCCGAACTCTACGAACTGGTGCATTCTCAACTTCTTGGCGAAGAACAAGCCTTGCCAATGACCGACGAGGAATCGAGCATCTTCATGTCGGCCGGCATGGACTCCGCCCTTTCGCGCGAGGACAACTTGCAGCGTCTTTGCGACTACCTCGGTGTGGACAGTGAGGAAGAATGTGCCGAACAGCTTGAGGGCCTTGACATTGACAACCTGCTCTCGCAAAGCTGCATGCAGGCCGACCGTGCCGAAACGCTCCTGACCACGGTCGAAACCCTTTGGCACGAGAAAGTGCTGACTGAAAGAGCCGCCCGCAGTTTTGAGGACGATTTCCCAGCCCTCACAAACATCACCTCCGCCTTGTGGACGCTCTACGGAATGCTAGGCGTGCATCGTCGGCTCGTCGACAAACTGCGCCATTACCTCGAAACCATCGACCAAGAAACCGTGGTGGGCATTATTGCCGATTACCTCACGATGCAGCTTAATCGCTTCACCACCTCGTTTGGCCAAGACTTTATGACCGCCGAAGAGCGCAACCGCATGGAACAAAAAGGGCAAGAACTGAAAGCTCTTGGCGGCGACACGCTGCTCAGTCCCGAGGAAAGCCCCAAAGGGTTGGAACTCCTTACGCTGCTTGCTCAGCAAAAGCGCGTGCTTTCGGGCAACTCGTTTGGACAGAAAGACCGCAAACTGCTCTCCGCCTTTCCGCAGTTTGGCAGCGTGTGGCGCTGGCAACGCAGTTTGCGCTTAGGCTTTTTGCAAGCCTGCGATGTACCCGACTACGACTTAGCCGCCAACGCCTCGCTCGGGAAGATACTTGAAACCGCATAAAACAGGAACGACCAATGGACGTGAAAGGAAAAATAAAGGTGTGCCAAACGCAGTTCGGCGAGTTCAACGTAGAGGAAATCAACGGCTCGCCGTTCTACAACCGCTACGGCGAGTTTGTGCGAGTGCTTAGAAAATACGCCAAAGACTTCGACCCCGAACAGCTCTTGGCGCAGCCCGTAGAGGACAGGCCGCGCGGACTGCTTGAATGGTATGTGCCCGACACGGGCGAAGAACCCGAAACGCTCGCCTCGCTTGCCGAAAGCAATGCCGACGATTATGCCCGTTACAGCGCATTGCGCCAGCAACGCATAGACCAGCTGAAGCAGATAGCCTCACAGGTGAAGTTGCCACAAGAGCGGGCTTTCATGGAGAGCCTGTTGCTCTACCTCGACGTGGACTATAAAGACAGCGTGACCTACTGCCACGACGGCGAAGTGAGCCTTGCTGTGTGGGGCATGAAGATGAGGCGAGGGCGCAGCCTTACCACCGTCATCACCGATGCCATGCGCGAACACCGTGTGCACATCGTGACTTACCAAGTGGAAGGACGAGGGCAGATTGTGGGCCGCACGCAGATTATGCGCAAGCACGGTCATGCCCTGCAAGGCGCACACGACATTCCCGAGGTGACGGCAGCCCCTCACTATTCGTTCACCCGTTGGCAACCCAGCGCACCGCAAGGGCAACGGGTGGAAGCCGACGTGACCTTCACGGCCGTGTGCGAGCGCACCGACGACTATGAAGTGCGCTTCCAAGCCCGACAGGGCGGCACGTTCGTCGGCGAGTTGGAAAAGATTGTCAGCAAGAAACCTGGCGAACCATTGCTCGCCACCGACTTGCCCACCGTGTCGCCCGAGGCAGGATGGAAGTTCACGGGATGGACACCCGAGTTCACAGTGGGCGCAGAGGTGACGGACGACCTCGTGTTTGAAGCTGTGTTTGAAGCCGCCGAAGAAGAAACGCCCGTGATGCCCACACCGCCGCCCCCTCCTCCCACGCACACGGTGCGCTTTGTGTCGACGGAGAACGGATTGTTCAACCCCGATGCCGCCACAGAGTTCAGCGTGCGCCACGGCGAGAAGTTCGATGCTGCGCAAGCCCCGCTCGTAACGCCCAAGAAAGGCTACAAGTTTATGGGGTGGAATGCGCCATTCAGCACCGACCCTGTGACGGAAGACGTGACCTACGTGGCGCAATACGAGAAACGCTTGCCTTGGTGGCGACGCTGGCGCTGGTTGTGGTGGCTGCTTCTCGCCTTGTTGGCTTTGCTGCTGCTCTTCTTCTTGCTCAAATCGTGCCGAGGCTGCACTAGTTGCACTCGCCACACCGAGGTGAACGGCGTGGTGCAGACCGACAGCGTGGAGGCTGCTGATGGCAGAGTGATTGACGACAACGGCACCATTCGCCCCATCGACCTAAACGACGGCCGCTTGCCCGAGCAGGACAACATCACCGCTCCCGTAACGGGCGACGAAGATGGTGAAACGCCCATCGTGGAGCAGCCAGGCGCGCCCAGCATCATTGGCAATCGCCTGTTCCTCTTCCTCGAAAACGAACAAGACAATGTGGACGCTTTGGCGCAGGACTACAAGAAAGCCTATCCCGACGACAAGTATGGCATTATAGGCTACGACCGCGAGGTGAAGTTGCTTGTGATAAAAGTGCCGGCCACGGAGCGCGACCAAATTCGCCAAACCATCAACAGCCGCATTCCCAACCACAAGTTTCTCGTGTTCGACGAGCAGATTTATGAACTCAACGCCATGCCACAGAGCCAAAGCGGCGACGATCCCGCAAACTATGGCTGGCACTTACGGGCCATTCACGCTCAACAAGCGTGGGCGGTGACGAAAGGTTCGCCACAGGTGACGGTGGCTGTGGTGGACGACGGCATACAATCCTCGCACCCCATGTTTGCGGGGCGCATTGTCAATGCCTACAACGTGTATACGCAAAACAACCGCCTCAGCGTGGGCGAAGGGCACGGCACGCACACCGCCGCTCTTGCAGCCGGCAGTCAGGCAAACTTGAACAAGGGGGCTTCGGGTATTGCGCCGCAGTGTCGAATTATGCCCGTACAAGTGTTTGACAATAAGCAATGTCCGCTCTCGGCTCTCATTGCCGGCATTATGTATGCCGTGCATCACGGAGCCGACGTGGTCAACGTGTCTATCAGTCCGTCGTTTCCCGGCCTCGACCAATTGCCCGTGGCGCAACAGCAGCAACTGCGCAGACAATTTCAAAATATGGAAATGCTGTGGAAGCGTGTTTGCTCGCTTGCCGACAAAAAGCGTTGCCTCATTGTGTTTGCAGCGGGCAACGACAACATCTTAGCTTGCATTCCGCCCGAAAACCGCAACCTCATGTCGTTGGCGGTGGGAGCCGTTGACCCACAAATTGCCCCGGCCAAGTTTACCAACTACGGCGGCTTTTGCGACGTGTCAGCCCCCGGTGTGAACATTCTTTCCGCCTTCCCCACCAGCACGTTGCGTTCGTGCGACGGCACCAGCATGGCAGCCCCTATAGTAAGCGGTGTGTTGGCGTTGATGAAGAGCGTGAAGAAAGACATTACCCTCGAACAAGCGCGCAACGTGCTGCGACGCACCGGGCAGACGGTGAACGGACCGCTTCCCGTCATGGTGTTGGCCGACAAAGCCCTTGCGGCCGTGAAACAAGGCGACTTCTCCGCCCCAACGAACGAAGCCGTGATGCCCGTGCAGACCGGCGGTGCACCCGTAGCAGTAGTGGTGGGCGACGAAAGTGACAATGCCGGCAATGTGGGGATTACGCCCGCCAATGGCGCAGCCTCCGGGCAGACCGACTACGAGGCCATTCGCCGGCAAATTCAGGAATATGAGCAGCGTATCAAGGATTTGAAACGCCAGCTGCCCCGCAATTAGTCCGCCCATTCCTCTAACATCTAGAAATAACTAAACAAAACGATATGCAGAAATCATCTTTCAATTTCGCCACCGTCTTCTCGCTGATGGTGCTGTTTGTGTTCGCCTACATTGCCTACTTGGGCATGGTGTATTGGCGGCAGGGCGACCAAACGCTTCCCATTCTTTTGAGCATCTCACTCATTGTGGTGGTGGCCTTGTGTGTGTTTATTATGTGTAAAAGCAAATCCACCCGTTGGCGCAACGTGGGCAGAGTGGGGCAGTGGGTGTTTGGCTTCATTGTGCTTGTGGCCTTTGTGGCCGGCTCTGTGCCTTTCACCAATTTCCTTCGCGTGCTTTCCGACTCCGACCACATCAAGCAGATGGTGAACACCACTTGCGACAAAGCCATCGGCATTGATGCCGACTACGAGGCTTACGTGGACCAACGTGTGGCAAACTACCGCAACAGCCTTTCGCGCATAGCGAGCGGCAAGGCCAACCGTCCCTCCGACTATCAGCTCTGTATGGGCAAAGCCCCGGGAGCTACCGACGAGCAGCGCATCGGAAACCTTGCCAAAAGTCTGCGTTCACGGCTCTTGCCCGACAGTGCCGCCAACGTGATTAGCGAGCGCCACAAGTGGCTTGAACGCGCCAAGAACGAGAACGTGATGAACCCGCTCACGCCCGCCAACGTAAACAAGGTGAGCAGTTGCGTGGACAATTGGGTGGTGAACTATCGCGAACTCTCCAAGGTGAGCTATCAGGGTGAAGAAAACGTGCCGGAGTTTCAGGTAACGGCATTCGACAACAGTTTGAAAACGCTCATTCAAACCTACAGTTCGCTGAAAGCTCCCTCAATCGTAGCGTTGATAATCGCCTTGATCTGCTTCGCCATCATGCTCTTCCCCTATTGGATAACCGAGGGCGACTTGGCCGCAGCCACAAGCACCTCGCACCGCAAGAGCAAGAAAGGCGGAGGCAATGCCGACGGAAACCTCTTCGACAAAAACGGATTCTAATGCAACTACATCACTCCCTATATATAATGGACAACGAAAAGAAAAAGAAAATACTCGACAGCGTTGGCGGCATCCCCGAACGCAGCCTTGCCAACTACATTAGTCGCGGCGACGTGTCGGCAGCTGACATCTTCGGTCGTTTGCAAGACCTTGGCAAGGACGAAAAGGCGGCCGAAGTGCAACGTCTCCTTGCCGACGATGACGACAAACGATGGAATGCGGCCGTGGCAGCCAATACCGCAGAGGCATACAGCAGCTATTTGCAGATTTACCCCAATGGACTGCACGCCGACGAATGCCGTCAAAAAATCGACTCGCTCGAAACGCTGCTTTGGCAGCAAGTAAGCACGGCCATGACCGCCGACACGCTCAACAAATACCTCAGTGCATACCCCAACGGACAACACGCACAAGAGTGCCGCGATATGCTCGACGACCTGCCTTGGCTCGAAGCTCGCAAGCAAGGCACCATAGCCGCCTTGCAGCAATACCAAAGTGCTTACCCCGGCAAACACTCCGCTGAGATAGCCCAACTTATCAATGACCTCAACGACGACACCGACTGGCGCAACGCCCAACTCGTGGGCCGCACCTACGCCTATCAGCAGTACTTGGCGCAGCACCCCACGGGCAAGCACGTGGAAGAAGCGCAGCAAGCTATCATGGCGGCCGCAGGGCGCGACGAAATACTCGATAATTTGCAGAACAACATCAATGCCTACTCCGCTTTCCAGTTGCAGACGGACGTGAACAACCTGCGACTAAGTTGGGACGACCTTAACCAAGTGTTCTCACCCGACGAAGTGGAGGCTATCCGCACGATGCCTTATTTGGTGGAACTCCCAGCCAGCGAAGCTCCTGACTCACTTGCTGCTGGCACAACAGAAGTTTATTTCTGGGGAACACCTTCGAGCGGCAAAACGTGTGCGTTGGGAGCAATTCTCAGTGCTGCCAACAGTTATGGCATACTTACCAAGGAAAAGTGTAACGGGGCTTACTACATGGACCGCCTTTGCTCCACGTTCAAGGGCAACGGTATGTGTAACTTGCCTGCAGGTTCAGCCGACGACGTGATACAAGAGATGCGCCTTTCGCTACGCGACAGCAGCAAAAAGCAGCATCCGCTCACGCTCATTGACATGGCTGGAGAAACATTTCGTTCCATGTACCGGCGCATGAACAACATTCCCGAAACAAACGCTTCTTCGGCCATGGTGCTTGAACGGGCGCAGCAGTATCTCAACAACGAGAAGAACAAGAAAATCCACTTCTTTATCGTGGCTTACGGCGAAGAGAACAAACAGTGGGACGAAGAGGGCGTGCCTATGATTAACTATCTGGACGCTTCGATGAACTACCTTCGTCAAGAGAAGATTATCCGTCGCAGCACCAATGGCGTATACCTCCTCGTTACCAAGGCCGACACGATGCCTTGCGCTCCAGGTGAGCGCGAGCAGTTTGCAGCCGACTATGTGCGCAATAATATGCCCTCGTTCTACAACTCGTTGAGCGAACTGTGCCGCAAATCGGGCGTGAGCGACTTTCAGATTCTCCCGTTTAGCGTGGGGCGCGTGTTTGCCCAAACGCTTTGCCACTTTGAGCGCGACAACACCGACAGCGTACTCAACAAACTCATCTCCAAGTCAGCCATAGAGAAAAGTTCTTTGTTTAAATTCTTCAACTCTTAAAACACCTCTATACAATGATTAAATGCATTGACGTTTACGGACAGTTCGACAACAAGGGAACTGACCACTACTATACCTATCCCCAAGTTCTTTCGCCCGAAAGCCGCAAACTATTCCTTGACCCGCGTGCCGACCTCGGAGCTTTCCAAATCGGCGTGAACGTAACCGACATCTTCGTGCTTTTCTGCACAACTGACGGCTGGTGGATTTCCATCGTGAAGCGCAACAAGCACGATATGCGACAGGGCTATGCCATGTTCTCTGTATGTTTGGGGGCGAACCGCCCGAAGGTTGGGGCTGAGGCCGTGCAATTGCTGCGCCAAGGCTATGAGCAGTTTGTGGACAACCGTGTGTGGGACAATGTGCAGACCGACGCTTGGTTGCAAACACACTCCTTGCAGTTGACCCCGTGCGCCATCACGCCGTTTACCATGCCCGCTTCGCTTGCCGACGGCAACAATTCCGCCTACCGCACATTCTCCAACGAAGTGGAACTGCAACAGACTCTCACTTTCATCTCGCAAAAGAAATACAGCAAGTATTCGCGCATATTCCTGCTCCCCAATACGGCAACGCCAGTCAGCACGGGGCATCGTATGCAGCAAGTGACCGTCCCCGTAAAAAAGGAATACACCATTCAGCACACCCCCGATACAGACCCGTCTGTGCCGACGGTAGCACTTGAGGGAGACACTATTAATATTGTATACCTGCGTAACGGCCTCAAGTCGGCTCCTATAAGTTACAAGGTCGGTTCACAGCACAGGGCAGCTTACCTCGACGGTATGAATTGCACCATTCAGCTGCAAACACCGCAAATAGCCGGGGCAAAGTTCTACAAGCAGATTCGTCTGCACATCAATGTGGAAAAGCCCATTACGTTCGGTCGCGAATTTGATGACAATGGCATCAAGTACGACGCTGCTACTCAAACGCTATCCATCCCCGACAACTTGAACCAGAACTTCAAAGGCTCTATTCGATGCGCTGGTTACAAGTCTTTGACCGCATTAGGCAAAGATCTCTGCGCACTCCGCAACGGCGAAACGCGCAGACTGGACTTTAAGGAAGAACCCATTTCGGTTTCAGTGTTTATTGATGGAAACAGGTACAGCGTGGACGCTCCCATCACTATGCAAAAGGCTCAGGAATGGGAAAAGAAGGGCATCGCAGTGCGTACAGGTGCTAACAGTTTGGAAGTACGCCCCAACAAAGAGGATGATGAGTCGGTTATTTCTCTGATTCTTGAATTTTTGGGTGCAGCGTTCGCCCTGCTCGTTGTGGGATATGGTCTGTACGCTCTGCTTTGCTGGCCTATGGACTGGAAGATTTGGCCTTTCCAGCACGGTGAGGCAAAGAACGTCGAAGCCACAGCCGACAATGGACTCAACGAACAACAGTCAGCCACGGCATCGTTTACGGAGGCAAGCGACAGTACATACTTCAAAAGCCATGACACTTGGAATGAGAATGAATTGCAGAGCGAGACGGGCAAACAATTGCTCGCAGCGTTGAAGAACGGCAACATCGACGACATAGTAGCTGCACATTACAATTGTTTCCAAGGTGTAAAGGACATCAATGGGTATTGGAAGCCTATTGAGGAGTTCTTAAATGGCATAGACCCTGCAAAACGAGATAAAGCCAAAACTGAAATCCGTCGTCTTTGCAAAACTGGCGTGGTAAACCTCAGCGAACTGCAAAATGCTTTGAAGACTGTGGCAGCTGAATCGGCTCAGCCCAAGCCTCAATCTGCCAATGAAAGTCCTGCAACCAAACCAGCTACTGCACATACAACGCCTCAGGCTAAGCCAAAAGAAAACAAGCCCGCAGAGACCAAAACAAAAAAGACTGTGCAGCAAAACAAATCAGCCGCTAATAAGACTTCTGAATCCCAAAAAGGTAAGGGAAAACAGAAAGCGGTTGTTGGAGATCAAAGAAGCGCTGATTAGCAATAAACTCTCGCAAACATGAAGAAATACATAAAGACAGCCCTCCTCGTAATTGTAGTGTTAGGTCTTATGGCACTCGTTGCCGTTTACCTGCACATACTCGGTTCGGGGGCAGAGGCTAAGATAACCATCCCCAGCTACGAGCGCACGGTGTCAGATCACGTGGAAAAATACATTAAGGGAAATTCCTATGACGCAGCCCGTCAAGCGTTCGATAGTATCAGCACGAGCATTGCCACACAAGCCTCCATCACCCTCGGCGACGGTCAACCAGCCACCACATCCGAGGAGATAAAGCACAGCCGTCAGTACCTCTTCGACGGCTATGCACCCATTGTCAACGCACAAGCCGACGAAATATTCGGCCAATCAAACTGGAATGCCGACCAACTGCGCGACCTGCAAGCCCAAGCCAAGACACTCTTGGCTATGGGCGTAGCCGAAGGCGGTACAGAAGTGGTGAAGCAGCTCAACAGCGTCAACGCCAACGTCAACGACTATTTTGCCGCCCTTGCCCTCGTAGCCTCAGCCTCGCATTGCAGTACTGTTGCCAGTGCGCAAGCCATTCGCTCGGGCGTAGCTCGTTATAAGCGTGCGCCGCTCAATAACAACTCCGCCCTCATGTCGGCACTAAATGCCGCCCCCGGTCAGGCAAGAAATTCCTGCGCAAATGCATTGGCAGCCCGTGCCAACGCCGTATGCAACTATCGCCGCTATTCCTCGTACGAATCGTTCACCTCCGCTTGCGACGGCATACGCCAGCAAATCGGCACGTTTACCCGTACCCTTGGGCAACACGCCACGCTCAGTTCGGCTCTGGCTCGTGTGAACCAAGCAGCCGAGTACGGCTTGAGCTATTTTGCCTCACGTTTATCGAACGACAACTCAAATAATGTCGACAACAGCAATGACTATGACTTCTAAATTGCTAAAAGCTATGAATATATTTCGTTTCGTTCTTCTTACAGGAATATGTATGCCCATTGGCATGATGGCTCAGAAGAAAGACTCTACGACAACCGTTCAGCAACCGGTGCAGACTTCCGTGGATGCCGTGGTGCAGCTCTATGAAGAGAAACTGAAAAATCTTGAAAAGGACAAGGAAACTCTTCAAGCCGAACTCAACCAGTTGAAAATCCAAAAAGCGGAAACTGCAAAAAACAGCGAGGCGCACACCAAGCAAGTCGAAGATAGTCTTTCTCTCGCCAAGAAACGAATTGACGAGAAGAGCATCGAATTGAATAAACAAAAGGCAGACAACGATTCGCTCAAGAAAGTGCTGAGCAGTCTCGACGGTATTATCTATAAGGAGTGCTTGTTCTACCCGTTGAATATACGCTATAATCAGCAGCGCATCAACGAATGTCTGAACGCACTCAATGCCTATTGCCGACTTGTGGACGAGAAACACCAAAGCGATAACCTCAAGCAGTGCATTAAGGTGTACAAGCCTTTCCTTGAAGGCTCGCCGTCGCCTTACCTCACTTATACCAACGAACTTATTGCAGCATTAGGCAAGATGGCAACGAGTTTAAAAAGCGTTGAGAACAATCCACAGATGCTGGATGCTATGAAGAACAAGTGTATAGGCGATATCATGAAGTTGAAATACTATACGCTTTATAAAGACAGAAAGAATGCTCCCTATAAGTCGATTGAGTTTCTCGACAAAGCGCTCGACCATTTGAAATTGTTGATTAATGAGTCGCGCAACGTGGACAAAGATATTGAGAATTTGAAGAAAAGCCTCGAACCCAAGTACTAACAAAAGCCACCGTCATGCGTACACTATTCATATCCATCCTATTCCTGCCCCTTGCAAACGTTACACCGGCGAATGCCACGAGTGTAACAGTTTGCGACGTGCAAGGCAACCCAAAGAAAAATGCCAATGCCAAACTTGCTAAGGCAAAGGTGGATTTGGCGAAAAAACTCTACGAACAAGGTAACTACTCAAAGGCTTACGGCTACGTAAAGCAAGCACTGAAACTTTCCCCAAGTAACTCTGAGGCGTTGCAGCTGAAAGAGCAATGCGAGTACGAACTCGAAAGCATCAAGCAAAGAGCCACTTCGGAATACAACGAGGCCGTGGCAAGCGAAAGTGCCGAGGCCTTGCAGCAGTTCATCAACACTTACCCCACATCGAACCTTGCCAAACAAGCACAGAGCCGTTTGCAGGAACTGAAAATATGGCAACAGTGCAAGGCGCAGAACACCAAGGATGCTTACAACGCTTACCTCAATCAAAGCCAACTGAAAGCCTATGCCGACGATGCCCGCCAAGCCATCAACTCTATTGAAGAAGAAGAACGCCGCATAGCCCATGTTCAAGAGGCAAAGGCGAAATATGCCGTGGTGAGCCAGAGCAATTCGCTCGAACAAGCAGAACAGTTCGCAAAGGATTACGCCGATACGGAATATGCTGAAAAGATGAAGCCTTACATAAGTCTTCTTAAAGCTCGCAAAGCCTTCGGGCAAAACAATCTTTCAACGGCATACACGCTCTACGCCCAAACTGTTGAAAATATGCCCGAAGCGCTTACCGTAACCGACAAGCTGCAATATTTCAAGGCTAAGGAATACAGCGTATACCAGGATTTGAAAGGCAGTGACGATACAGACAAACTCCAACAATTCCTCAAGACTTACGGCATACAAAGCCCTTATTACGACAGCATATCCGACCGCATTGCCCTTTTGAAAGTAAACAAGCTCAGTGCCTATACCTACACCAGCAGCGACCTGTCGGAAGTACGCTCCTATGTGCAAACGGAAAGCACGCGCCAACAAGTGCAGAACGCCATAACCCGTTTGGAAACAGAACGTTCGGCGTATGAGAAGCAGCAACGCACTTTGGCGCGAAAGCGTTGGTGGAAAAACCGCGTGACCTTGGGGTGGAAGATAATCGGCATGGACTATATGGACGAACACTTTGCCTTGACAACAGGACTTCGTTTGCGTGGCGGACGTTACACGGACTTAGTGAATTTCCTTGTCTCGTGCGATTTCAACTACACAATGGTCGACGACCCAAACTATTCGGGGTACAGTTCCAACGAGAATGAACGCTTCGACGGATTGGCCTGTTATGTTGAGCCTGCCTTTGGCTTGCGGTTTAATATGGGCAAACGTTCAAAATCTGCCCGCTTCTTTGTCGGAGTACATGCCGTGAAAGGCTACAAGGTATCTGACGTAAAAGAAGCCAGTAAAGCAAACCTCCGCAAAAGCACATTGGCTATTATGCCCGAGATAGGGTGGAGCGGTCGCCACTTCGACTTCTCTATCTATTACAAGTACTACCTCAAGGGCAATACCCTTTACAAATCATCTAATGCACTGAACACATACTATTTTGGCGGTAAAGAGATAAGCATACCCGAAACCGTCAACGAGAACTACGGAAACAACCGCGTTGGTCTTTCTGTAACTTGGTTCTTCTGACCCCAATGAACAAAGAACGGGAACGAAGGGGTGACAATATTGTCACGGCCTCCGTTCCCGTTCTTTTTTTGTTGGGGAAACGCGTTGAGGGTTATTCCTCTTCGGCGGATGGGGCGGCGGAAGTTTCCTCTTCTGGCTTTTCGGGGGAGAGGATGTAGTCGCGCAGGTTGAGGAGCTGGCGGTGCTGGGGAGCTATTTCCAAGCCTTCGTCTATGAGGGCGAGGGCATCGTCCACCTGTCCCAGTTTGTTGAGGGCTATGCTCTTCTGCCAGTAGTAGAACGCCTTGCGCGTGGGGGCTTCGCTGTCCGGCCAGTTGGCGAGGATGTCGTCGACTACTTCGATAAACTTTGTGTATTCCTGCAAGGGCAGGTAGTAGTTGAGGGCAAGGAACTGCTTTGTGGTGAGGTTGTCGGAGAGCAGCTGCTTGTGTTCTTCGAGGTAGGTAGTAGCCTTTGCCTTGGCTTCGGCCTTTTCCTCGTCGGTCTCGCCCTGCTTGAAGCGCGACACGTAGTAGGTGAGCATATCCTTCACGCAGCTTTCGGGTTTGTCGCCCTCTTCGATGGCTTTGGCGTAGAGTTCTTCGGCACGGGCGAAGTCCTTGTCCAAATAAGCTTTCTTGGCTTCGGCGTAAACCGTCTTGCCGCTGAATGCTGCTTTGTTCACGCCCGTGGCGTTGTGGCGGGCGTAGCGAGGCTCGGCGTTTTGCGGCTGCGTCTCGTTGATTTCTTCAATGAGCTGCTTTGCCTGTTCGTAGTCGGGGGCGCATTCAAGAATGTGTTCGAGGATAGTCTTGGCGAAGTTGTAACGCCGCGCGTCGAACTGGCTTTCCGCCATGTCGTAGAGTTCGTCGGCCGTGTGGGGGAAGTGGATGCACGTGGCGATAACGCCCTGCGCGTTCTGCCCTACGGAGTAGACCACCTTCAAGCCCTTGCGCAGGTTCTCGTAGAGAGCCGACTCCACCACCTGCTGGGCGAAGAAGTAGAGGTCGGTGTCGCTGTTGAAGTCGCGGATAAAGCCGTAGTGCTTCTCATTATTATAATAGGTAATCTTTCCTCGTGCGCTTACGAAGGGCGAATCAGTGTCGGGTGCATTGTCCGTGTCGCTTCCGAAAGTACCGCTCTTGAAGTAAGAGCGGCGGTTCATGCGCGGGTCGAGGCGTTGAAGTTTTGCAAGGTCAATCTTTCCAATAACCTTGGGCTGTCCCACTGTTTCGGGGGCTACAAGCTCGTCGGCCGAGGGGGCTTCCTTTATGTCGTTGCCGAGGATGTCGCGCAGCGTTTCCTGCGGCTCGTCGGCGTTACTTGTCTCGTTGCAAGCGTCGGCGTTGTCCTCCTCGCCGGTAAAGAAGAGTTCCTGAGTCGGCTCTTCGTGTACGGGTTCAGCGGCCTTGAACGAACGGATGTCCGTGGCTGCAATGCCGCAGATGTTGCCGTTGTTCTGACGGAGAACAATGAACGTGTTGCTTACGTACTCAATCTGTCCGAGGATTGCGCCCTCCGAACAGTTCACTTCAAGGGCATCGCCCACTTTGTAATTTGCTTTGATGAATGCTAACATACCAATTAATGTATCTATGTATTTTATTCGGCGCAAAGATAACTCATTCTGACTTTCCACGACTGACACTTTTGTCAGAAATACGTTCTTCTCTGACTGCGTTAACACGTCAAATGTTCTTTTGGCACGCTTTTGGCAGAAAAGAGGGCAAAGCTTTGAACAAAATCAATCAACAAAAAACATTCATATCATGAACATTCAACCATTAGCTGACCGCGTGCTTGTGAAGCCCGCTCCCGCAGAAGAGAAAACCGCAGGTGGCATCATCATCCCCGACACCGCAAAGGAGAAGCCCCTGCAAGGCCAGGTGCTTGCCGCCGGCAACGGCACGAAGGACGAGGAAATGATCCTCAAGAGCGGCGACACCGTGCTCTACGGCAAATATGCCGGCACCGAGGTGGAACTCGACGGCGAGAAATACCTCATCATGCGTCAGAGCGACGTGCTTGCTATCATCAAGTAACCCACAAATAAGTACACACATTAAGCTATAGAATATCATGGCAAAGGAAATAGTATATGATGTAGATGCCCGTGAACGCCTCCGCGAGGGCGCTGACGCTTTGGCTAACGCTGTAAAGGTAACGCTCGGTCCGAAAGGCCGCAACGTGGTTATCGACAAGAAGTTTGGCGCGCCCCGCATCACCAAGGACGGCGTGAGCGTAGCCAAGGAAATTGAACTCGAAGACGCGTTCCAGAACGCCGGCGCACAGCTCGTGAAGAGCGTGGCTTCGAAGACTGGCGACGATGCCGGCGACGGTACTACCACAGCCACCGTGCTTACTCAGGCCATCCTGACCGAGGGAATGAAGAACGTGGCTGCAGGCGCCAATCCGCTCGACGTGAAGCGCGGCATCGACAAGGCCGTGGCTAAGGTTGTAGAACAGATTAAGGCACAGAGCGAGCAGGTAGGCGAAAGCTACGACAAGATTGAGCAGGTTGCCACCATCTCCGCCAACAACGACGCCGAAATCGGCAAGCTCATCGCCGACGGTATGCGTGCCGTAAGCGTGAACGGCGTTATCACCATTGAGGACGCCAAGGGTCGCGACACCGTATTGAAGACCGTAGAAGGTATGCAGTTCGACCGCGGCTATCTCTCCGCCTACTTCGTGACCGACACAGAGAAGATGCAGTGCGTGATGGAGAATCCCTACATCCTTATCTACGACAAGAAGATCTCGAACATCAAGGACTTCCTCCCCATCCTCGAACCCGCCGTACAGAGCGGCCGTCCCCTCTTGGTTATTGCCGAGGACGTAGACAGCGAGGCTCTCACCACTCTCGTCGTAAACCGTCTGCGCACTCAGCTTAAGATTTGCGCCGTCAAGGCTCCGGGCTTCGGCGACCGTCGCAAGGCTATGCTCGAGGACATCGCAGTGCTTACGGGCGGCGTAGTAATCAGCGAAGAGAAGGGTTTGAAACTCGAACAGGCTACGCTCGATATGCTCGGTTCGGCCGAGAAGGTGACAATCTCGAAGGAGAACACCACCATTGTCAACGGCAAGGGCGCAAAGGAGAACATCAACGAGCGCATCAGCCAGATTAAGAACGAAATCAGCAACTCCACTTCTTCCTACGACAAGGAGAAGCTTCAGGAGCGTTTGGCAAAGCTCTCGGGCGGCGTTTGCGTGCTCGAAGTGGGTGCTGCCAGCGAAACGGAGCAGAAGGAGAAGAAGGACCGTTGCGACGACGCTCTCTGCGCCACTCGCGCCGCCATTGAGGAAGGCATCGTAACGGGCGGCGGCGTAGCTTACATCCGCGCTCAAAAGGCCCTCGAAGGCTTGAAGGGCGACAACGCCGACGAAACGACGGGTATCAGCATCATCCGCCGCGCCATCGAGGAACCGCTTCGCCAGATTTGCCGCAACGCCGGCATCGAGGGCGCAGTGATTGTCAACAAGGTGCGCGAGGGCGAGGGCAACTTCGGCTACAACGCCAAGACCGAGGAGTTTGGCGACCTTCGTGCCGCCGGCGTGGTAGATCCTGCCAAGGTTACACGCGTGGCTCTCGAAAACGCCGCTTCCGTAGCCGGTATGTTCCTCACTACGGAGTGCGTCATCTGCGACAAAAAGGAGGACAAGCCCGAAATGCAGATGGGCAACCCCGGCATGGGCGGCATGATGTAATCTCCCTTACCTAACTCGACTTATTCCGGCCGGCAGGCATGGCTCTCTCCGCGAGAGCCGCGTCTGCCGGCCGCTTTTTTGTGTCGGGGGGCGTATTTGCGGGCTTGCTTTGCCGTTTTTGGTGATTGAAGTATCTTTGCCGTACGAAAAGCATACGCTTGCCCATGAGAAACTTATTGTCCTTGCCCCCCAACGTGGTGGGCTCGTTCCACGCCATCACGGGACTTTCACACGAAGATTTTTACGTCACGTCCGACCCCAAGGGCCACAAGCTCGGCTCAGGCGGCGGCACGGCTTGGCTGCTCAGCTCGGCATACCGCGACGAGCATTGCGCCGCGCCTTTCGCCGAATGGCTGGCAAGGGACAAGCGCATTCTGCTCCACGCCGGAGGCCAAAGCCGCCGTTTGCCGGCCTACGCCCCGAGCGGCAAAATTCTCACCCCCATTCCCGTTTTTCGCTGGGCGCGGGCCCAGGCGGTCGACCAGTCGTTGCTCGACCTTCAGCTTCCCCTCTACACCGACATCATGCACAAAGCCCCCGCCGCCTTGCGTACCATGGTGGTGAGCGGTGACGTGTACCTGCGCGCCACCGAGCCATTGCAGGACATTCCCGAGGCCGACGTGGTGTGCTACGGACTTTGGGCAGAACCCGAACAGGCATCGCACCACGGCGTGTTCCTCATGAATCGCCAGTGCCCTGCCGAACTCGACTTTATGCTGCAAAAGCCTTCCATCGAGCAACAGGCGGCTTTGCGCCAAACGCACCTCATGCTGATGGACATCGGCGTGTGGCTTTTGTCGGACCGTGCCGTGATGCGCCTCATGGACAAAACCAACGCACTGCCGGACGGACAAGGCGGCACGCCCGCCCCCGCCACGTACGACCTTTACAGCGATTTCGGCTGCGCTCTCGGCAACAACCCCTCGCAGCCCGACAGTCTGCTCGCCGGACTGAGGGTGGCCATCCTGCCGCTCCCCGGCGGCGAGTTCTACCACTACGGCACGGGCAGCGACATGATCGCCTCGACCGTGGCCGTGCAAAACCTCGTCAAGGACCAGCGGCTCATCCTGCAAAAGGGCGTGAAGCCGCAATCGTCCGTCGTTACGCAAAACACCGTGCTTCGTAGTCGCCCCACGCCGTCCACCCGCAACGTGTGGATTGAAAACGCCTTTGTGGGCGAGGGCTGGCACTACGAGAGCAACCACATCATCACGGGCATTCCCCAAAACTCCTGGCACGTGTCGTTGCCATCGGGCGTATGCGTCGACGCTGCGCCGATAGGGCAGGGGAGTGCGTTTGCCCTTCGCCCCTACGGCTTCGGCGACGCTTTTCGGGGCGACGTGAACAACCCGGGGACGCTCTTCCTCGGGCAACCCGTCAGCCAGTGGCTCGCCGCTCGCGGCATTAGTTCCGACGAACTCGGGCGGACGGACGACTTGCAGTCCGCACGCCTTTTTCCCGTTACGGACAACGTGGAACTGATGGGGCAATTGCTCGAATGGTTCATCGCTGAAAAGCCCGACAACAAGTTAACCGAAACGTGGCGTAACTTGCCTCGCCTTTCGGCCGACGAAATATCAGACCAGGCCAACCTCGTGCGGCTCTTCGCCCAGCGCAAGGAAATTCAGGCCAAGGCTTTGCCGCAGATTGCCGCCAACTGGCAACGCAGTGTGTTCTACCAGACGAACCTCAAGGACATGGCCTCGAAATACGCCGCCGGTCATTGGACCCTGCCCGAACCGCTGCCGGCCGACGCTCCGCTCATGACGCGCATCCACGACGCCATGTTCCGGGCCGAGGTGTTGCGCCCTACGGATGCCGAAGCGTCCTTGCGTTTCGAGCAACAGGCTTTCGCCCTCCTTCGCGAGGGATTGGTTGAGAACGCCCTGCGCCGAAAGGTATGCCCGCGCATGACCACCTACACCGACCAAATTGTCTGGGCGCGCAGCAGTGTGCGCATCGACGTGGCCGGCGGCTGGACGGATACGCCTCCTTACAGCCTCACGACGGGCGGCAACGTGGTGAACCTCGCCGTCAACCTCAACGGGCAGCCGCCCTTGCAGGTCTACGTAAAGCCCTGCAAAGAGCCGGTCATCATCTGCCGCTCCATCGACCTCGGGGCCATGGAGCGCATCGAAACCTACGACGAACTGCGCCAATACAACAAGGTGGGTTCGCCCTTCTCCATCCCCAAAGCCGCGCTGACCTTGGCGGGCTTTCTGCCGGGCTTCGGCGAGGAATCGTTCGCCACGCTCCGCGAACAATTGCAGAGCTTTGGCTGCGGCATCGAAATCACGCTCCTCGCTGCCATCCCGGCTGGGTCGGGACTGGGCACGAGCAGCGTACTTGCCTCTACCGTGCTGGCCGCTTTGGGCAACTTTTGCGGACTGGGCTGGGACAAAAACGAAGTGTGCAACCGCACGCTCGTACTTGAGCAGCTCCTCACCACGGGCGGCGGCTGGCAGGACCAGTACGGCGGTGTGCTTCCGGGTGTCAAACTCCTGCAAACGTCTACCGGCTTCGACCAGAACGCCGTGGCACGCTGGCTGCCCAACACGCTCTTCGACAGTCCCGACACGGCATGTTGTCACTTGCTCTACTACACGGGTGTGACGCGCACTGCAAAGAATATTTTGGCGGAAATTGTCCGCGGAATGTTCCTCAACAACTCTCGCCATTACCACCTGCTCGACCGTATGAAGCAGCACGCCCTTGCCATGTTCGATGCCATGCAAACCAACGACCTCGAACGCTACGGCCGCATGGTGCGCGCCACGTGGCAGCAGAACAAGGCTCTCGACGCCGGCACCAATCCGCCCGTTATCGACGAACTTTGCCGCCGCATCGACGACCTGTGCTACGGCTACAAACTGCCCGGAGCTGGCGGCGGCGGTTTCCTCTACATGGTGGCCAAGGACCGCGAGGCGGCGCAGCGCATCCGCACGCTACTTGCCGACAGTCCGCTCATGCCCAACTCGCGTTTCGTGGACATGAACGTGTCCGCCACGGGCTTGCAGGTAAGCCGAAGCTAACATTCATAAATCAACTCCTATACATTAATATATAATGAACAAACTGTGGCGCAAGCTGCTGCTCTTTGCGGCATTGAACGGCGGCATTTTCACGGCCGCCGCCCAGCAGCAGGTTGCCGTATTTACGCTCAACGACTTCCACGCCGCCTTTGTGCGCAACGACGACAAGGGCATTGTGGGCGCACCCTCCATACTCCAGACGCTCGACTCGCTCAAACAGGTCTACCCGTGCAACGTCACCGTTTCGGCGGGCGACAATTTCGGCGGCAGCTATTTCTACAACGCCACCCACGGCGTGCTTTTGCCTGAGTTCTACAACGAGCTGGGCATACGCCTCTCGGCAGTGGGCAACCACGAGTTTGACGACGGGCAGCGGTCGCTGGCCGAGAAGTGGACCAACGTACCCTCGCGCCCGGCCGACTGGGACATCACCTACGTTTGCGCCAACGTGCGCACCGAGAGCGGAGCTGTTCCCCCGTTCGCCTCGCCCGTAGCGTCCGTGCCGGTTGAATTGCCCGACGGGCGCACGTTCCGCGTGGCGTTCCTCGGGCTTATCGCCTCGTCCACGCCGCAACAGGCCAGCGTGCGCAAGCTCCAAGGCCTTTCGTTCGACGGCAAGTACAACGCCGTTATAGATTCCGTTCTGCGTTTGCCCGAAGCCTCGCTCGTGACCGATGCCAACCTCCGGCTTCTGCTCACTCACATCGGCAGTTCGATGAACACGGAAGGCAAGCCGCAGTGGGACGACAAGGATGCGACCAACCTCTACGCCATCGACAGCCCCCTGTGGCACGGCATCATCTCCTCGCACAGCCACATGCCGGTTTGCGGCACTATCGGCAAACGCCAGTACCCCATTGAGCAGGGACGCTGGCACGGCGACTATATCGGTATGCTGCTCTGCACCATCGACAACGCCACAATGCAGGTCACCAAGGTGGAGCCTCGCCTCGTCCGCGTGTCGCCCAAGGACAACCTCGAACCCCGCGCAGCCCGTTTGCAGGCTAAGATCGACTCGCTCCTGCAACACACCTGCACCGCCGGCGGAACGCCTATCGGCACAAAGCTCTGCACCGTTTCGCATACCATGGTGCACGAGCGCGAGGACAACCAAATTCAGACGGAGATGGGCACGCTCGTGTGCAAGGCCTACGCCGAAGCCTTCCGCAAGGCGGCCGGCCTTGACAACGCCGCGCCCATCGTCGGGTGCAGCCATTTTGGCAGCATCCGCGCCGGATTCACAAAGGGTTCGGTCAGCGTTCTCGACGTGGGCGAGGTACTTCCGTTCTCCAACCCCATACGGGTGTTCCGCCTCACTGGCAAGCAGCTCACCGCCCTTGTGGAGTTCGGACTTCACAACGACCGTTTCGGGCGTATACAGACCGGCAACCTCGAAATTGAGCAGGATGCCGACACCCACGTCAAGCGGCTCACCTGCGTCAGCCCTGACGGCAAGCGCACCGTGGTAAAGGCTAAGGGCAAGTACTACGTGGCTGCCGACGAGTTCATGACGAACGGCGGCGACGGCTATTCCCCGACGCTCTTCCCCGGCAGCCAGGAGGCGAAGCCCGACGGCATGCCGTTCACCACCGACGCTTTCGTCAACTACCTGCGAGGCGGCTCGTTCTGAACAATCCTTTTTGACAGTACACAACAACCTACACATACTCCCCCGTGGCACTATTTTCCCTTCCCCCCTCACAACAGCAGGCCGACCTCAACCTCAGCGGCTTTTTCGGCGGTGCGGCTCCTTCGTCGGCTGTGGCCAAGCGCACTTTGGCTCCCGAATGGGCTTTGCAGAGCGGCGTGCAGCTCACCTGGCCCCACGCCGGCACCGACTGGGCTTATATGCTCGACGAGGTGACGGAGTGCTACCTCAGCCTGGCCTACGAGATTGCCCGGCGCGAAACGCTCCTCATCGTATGCCCCAACGTAGCCGAGGTGCAAGGTTTGCTCTCTGCCCGCTTGCCGCAAAGCGCGCTCAGAAACGTGCGCTTTTGCCAATGCCCCACCAACGACACTTGGGCGCGCGACCACGCCTTTCTCTCCGTCAAGTCCGACACGGGCATCGAACTGCTCGACTTCCGTTTCAACGGCTGGGGCGGAAAGTTCGAGGCCGCGCTCGACAACGCCATCAACCGCCGCCTTGTAGAGGGCGAAAGCCCCTGTCTTCGAGGCAAGTACGTGGATTGTCTTGATTTTGAACTCGAAGGCGGAAGCATCGAGGTGGACGGACTTGGCACGCTGCTCACCACGTCTACCTGCTTGCTCAATCCCAACCGCAACAGCCAACTCTCCAAGGCGCACATCGAGCAACTGCTCAAGGAACGCCTCGGCGTAAAGCGCATCCTTTGGCTCGAAAACGGCGCACTGGCCGGCGACGATACCGACTCGCACGTCGACACCCTCGCGCGCCTTTGCCCTGACAACACCATCGTCTACGTAAAGTGCCTCGACGAGGCCGACGAACACTACGCCTCGCTCAGCCAGATGGAACGGGAGCTGCAGTCGTTCCGCACCGCCGAGGGCGAGCCTTACCGCCTCATCCCCGTGCCGCTCCCCCGAGCCGTCTACGACGAGGACGGACAGCGGCTGCCTGCCACCTACGCCAACTACCTCGTGATGAACGACGCCGTGCTCTTCCCCACTTATGCCCAGCCCGAAGCCGACGAGGCGGCGCGCAAGGCTCTGCAAAAGGCGTTCCCCACACGCGAAATGGTGGGCGTAGACTGCCGACCGCTCATCAAGCAGCACGGGTCGCTCCACTGCGCCACCATGCAATACCCCAAGGGCGCATTGCCCGCCAAACCATAACGTAGAAAAACCGTTCTCAACCGCACCCCAAAGGTGAGAGCGTTCAAAAAAGGAAACACAATTCTTTGAGACACCGTTAGCGAACCGAAAGTAAGCTATCCCCACAAATGTCCAATCGTAATAAGTGGCGGAAAAGGCTGAAAGCCTTGTTGGTCCTTAGCCCAGGGCAACGCCCTGGGTACGCCATATAGCGGAGTTTGCGCCCTGCAAGGGCAGCAGTAAAAGCAGAAATGCAACGACAATGTCCACAAACAGCGCCCCGAAGGGGCAGCTCTCCATAGCCCAGGACAAAGGCACGTAGTGCCGACACCCTGGGTACGTTCCCGAATAATATCGTTTGCGCCCTGCAAGGGCAGCTCACTTATAAAGGGGCAACGCCCCACAAAGCCAACAACGTTGTAATGGGCATCGTAGCCCTATCGTTCCCAAATCTGGGTATTGACGATATCAACGAAACAGCCTCGTCAGCTCAAGGTTTTCGGACAAGCCCAAATCTCAAAGACCCCCTATTTTTGAACATCCTGCCTTTCAAGCGCGGTTTAAACACACAACCAACACGCAAAATCAATCCCGAAATTGGTTTTGACAAACAAGAAACAAAAAATGCTGAAAGTAGGAATCATACAACAAAGCTGCACGGCGAGTGTGGCCGAAAACAAAGAGAAACTCCGCGCCAACATAGCCGACGTGGCGGCAAAGGGAGCGCAACTTGTAGTGCTGCAAGAACTGCACAACTCGCTCTACTTCTGCCAAGTGGAGGACACCGACAATTTCTCCCTTGCCGAACCCATTCCCGGTCCGTCTACCGAATTTTTCGGGGCCATTGCCAAGCAGCACGGCATTGTGCTTGTAGCCTCGCTCTTTGAGCGTCGCGCCGCCGGCCTCTACCACAACACGGCGGTGGTGTTCGAACGCGACGGCTCAATAGCCGGCAAGTACCGCAAGATGCACATACCCGACGACCCCGCCTATTACGAAAAGTTCTACTTCACGCCCGGCGACCTCGGTTTCCGTCCCGTCGACACCAGTGTGGGCCGCCTTGGCGTGCAGGTGTGCTGGGACCAGTGGTATCCCGAGGGCGCGCGCCTCATGGCCCTGCAAGGAGCCGAACTCCTCATCTACCCGACGGCCATAGGCTACGAGAGCAGCGACACGCCCGAGGAGCAGGAACGCCAGCGCGAAGCCTGGACCACCGTGCAGCGCGGACACGCCGTGGCAAACGGCCTGCCCGTAATCGCCGTGAACCGAGTAGGGCACGAGGATGACCCCTCGGGCCAGACAAACGGCATCGACTTCTGGGGCAGCAGTTTCGTGGCCGGGCCGCAGGGCGAAATGCTCTTCCGGGCCTCGAAGGCAGACGAGGTGAACGCCGTGGTCGAAGTAGACCTCAACCGCTCCGAGAACGTCCGCCGCTGGTGGCCTTTCCTCCGCGACCGCCGCATTGAGGAATTTGCCAACCTCACGCGCCGGTTCATTGACT
>CAVGTD010000027.1:0-28154 GCA_963632215.1 Clostridiales bacterium | reverse complement strand
GGCAGCTCTCTTGATACCGGGCAACGCCCGGGTTCGGGAACGGGCTGGCAACGTGGCTTTGCGGGGCGTTGCCCCTTTATTAGAGAGCTGCCCCGACGGGGCGGCAACGTCCCCCAACGGGGAAACCCAGGGTGTCGGCACGTTCGTGCCTTTGCCCTGGGCTATGGAGAGTTGCCCCGTCGGGGCGCGGTTTGCGGGCATTAACGCCCTCCCGTCATTCCGTCTCCCCCTTCCTGCTCACCGTTCGCGGTCTCGTATAGGCGTGGGTTCGTCGAAGTCGAAGTCGGCCACGGTGAGGCCCTTGCGGTCGAAGTAGAGAGCCTCGTACGTGCGGCAGCGGTAGATGCACTGGCGCGCCACGTCGAGAGCCTCAACGAGTTCCTCGCCCTTTGGGGCGGAGCTCTCGGGCTGCAAACCGGCGGCCACGAGGTAGAGTTTCTGCACCCGGGGCAGGGCCTTGGCCATGGCGAAGCGGCGCTGCTTAAACTCCCGCTCGCTCTGGCGCATCATCTGCTGGCGGCGGTCGGCCCGCTCTTTCGGTGTCAGTTCGTTCGTTTGTCTTTGTTCCATTTGGGTTTCTTTTCTTTGGGTTTGTACAATTCCGTTTCGTTAATCAGCGGGTCGCCTGGCCAGCGCGAGGGGGCGCACTTGCGGTAGTCGTTGAGGTATATCATGGCTGAGCAAAGCGCGTCGGTGAGGCTCGCCCCTATGTAGCGGCGAAAGGCCAGGTCGATGCCGCCCGTCTCCTCTATCTGGCCGGCCAGGGCAAGGAGCAGCCGCAGCGCCTTGCACGTGAGGCTCACGCTCTGCCGCTCGCCGCGGTACTCACGCCCCGAGCCGTCGGTATAGAGCAGCGGCCTTTTGTCCGTCCCGTCGCTCATAGCTCGCCGCCTTTTGGGTTCATGCCGGGGCTTACGAAGCCCACCACGGGGTCGAGCGGCTCGGGGCAGGGCGTGCATGCTACCCGGCTCGCCTCCCAGTCCCAGGCGTAGACGGCGAGGCGTTCCCACTGCCCACGCTGGCGGTCGCACCGGTAGAGCGACACCTTGTAGTCCTTGCCCCGGGCGGCGAGGTCGGAAGCCTCATAGTCGGCCTGGCAGGGCGTGCAGTCAATCACCTTGCCCCTTATGTCGTTGCCGAGGAACAGCTGGTAGCGGTATATCTCTTTCTTCATTGTCGTATGTGTGTGTGTTTGGATACTGTTATGCATAATTATGCGGCGGCGTGGCTATTTCAGCCCGAAACGCTTGGCCGTCTCGTTCACCCACTCTTGGTCTACGGCGGCGTTAATGCCGCGGATGTCCACGAGGTACTGCATGAGGTTGTTGCAGGCCTGGGACGAGTTCTTGTCCTGGTTGAGGTCGAAGTACTCGTACCCCCGTGGCATGAGCTTTGCGTCGAGCATGTCGCGGAGCTGCGAGAGCGAGTGGTGAAGCCGGGGGCAAGCGAACTGCTCGAGGCAGCGCACAAGGGGGCTTTGCCCCTCGTAGGTGGCAATCTCCACGGTGAGGCGGCGTTCGGCGAAGTCCATCAGGAAGTTTGCCACCTCGACGGCGGCGAGCGTGGCGCTGTCGGCGCAGTTGTGCCGGGTCATCACCTGCATGACGGAGTAGTAAAAGGGGCGCACGAGGTCGGCGAGGCGGCCGTGGGTGACGTGTTCGGTGAGGCAGTCGTAGCGGTCGAGCGTGGCTTCGCCCTCGTAGGTGACGATAGTCCGGGCGATGTCGCTGTCCCACTTGACGGCCTCGCGGTGTACCGTACGGGTCAGTTGCTTGACGGTGTGGCGGTAGAGCGAGGCGTTCGCCTTGATACGGGGCAGGGCGAACTCCCTAAGCACGTGCAGGGCGAACTCCTTGCGCACGATGTGCCCGTACATCACGTTGTGGAATATCCTCGCCTCCGTGCTTTGGCTGTCGTCCTTAGCCCGGCGGCATTTTTCCTCAATCAGGGCGTGGCGGCTCCGCATCATCGAGAGCGAGGCGGATACCGCCGCCGTGGCGGCGTGGCGGCCGTTGGAGTGGTATAGCACGGGGATAGCCGCGGCGGCGGCTGGTTTCTTGTTCACGGGTTTCGTTGTGTTCATCGTTTCTGGTGTGTTCATGGGGTTTCGTTCGTGTTCTTCGTTCCAGTGGGTCAGAAAGGCAGGTCGCCCTCGGGCTGGGCGGCGAGTATCGTGCCGCCCACCTGCGCGGCGAACTGCTGCACGGCGGCGGATGGCTGCACGGGGGCGGCTGTTGCCGTGCGCACGGGCTTCACCGTCAGGGGCGCAGGGGCGGCCTGTCCCTGCTGCGCTTCGCCGTCGGCCTTAGCCCCTACGAGTTCGAGGTCAATCACCCTGAGGTCGAGCGAGGCGGCGGCCTGGTTGTCGCGCGTCACGTAGGCGTGGCAGCCCACGCGCCCCGATACGGCTACCTTGCACCCCTTGGTGAGGTAGGGCAGGAGGTTCTTGTTGTCGCCCGTCTTGGAGCATTCCACGTAGAGGGCGCGCTTCGAGCCGTCGCGCATTCGCTGGTTCACGGCTACGGTAAAAGTGACGTACTGCTCTTGCCCGTCCCTCGACGTTCGGGGCGTGGCGGCGGCGGTGAGGTTGCCTATAAAAGTGGCTTGGTTCATGGTGTGTATGTGTGTTTGTTTGTTATGGGAAAGAAAAGGCGGCCGCCGCGCCGGGTTAAATATTTTAGCGTGCGGCTATCTTGCGAAGTCCGGCAGGTGGCGCGGCGGCCGCTGGCTTTCCGCGTTTTTCTTTTGGCTTGGTTCGGGTTTGGCGGTCAGCGGCGGTAGCTGGCGGAGCGGAATATTACGACCTGCATCATCTCGTTCAGGCGGTCGGCCACCCTTGCCCCGTAGCGCGAGCGTATCTCCCCCGGGGTGAGGTTGGTCGTTACGATGGTGTAGCGGCGCGCCGTGTAGCGTTTTTCTATGAGGTCGGCCACGGGCGTGACCACGTTGCCGAAGCGCAGGGTCTCGGCGGCTTCCGCCCCCATGTCTTCCAGTCCCAGCACGGGGGTGAGGGCTACGCGGTTCTGCTCCCGTTCGTCGGCGGCGGCAAGCGCTTTCGCCTCTACGATGGCCAGGCGGTTAAGCCCCCGGTCGCGGCGTTCTATGGAAAACCGCCCCCGGTTGTCGAGCCAGTTCACGGCGTTCTGCACCGCCCGGAGCATCGTGCTTTTGCCGTTGCCCGGCGTGCCGCATAGGAGCAGCCCCGTGCGCATCTGGTCGGGACGGGCGAGCGCCTTGGCCACCTGCGCCACGGCCGCCGTGGTGTGTTCGTCGGCGTGGAGCGTTCCGCCCCGTAGGCTCACCTCTACGGCGTAGGCCCGGTAAACGAGCAGGTACGCCTCTTCCACCGTGAGGGGCAGGCTAAAACCGTCCCTCGTAATCCGCTGCCGCCATAGCTGTCGGTTCAGCTCCTCGGCGCAGGGAAGCAGCGGCTGCTGCTGTTGTCCCCCGTTGTTGCTGTTGTCGTTGATTTCTTCTTGCATCTTCGTTGTGATTAGATTGTTTGTAAGAGGTTGCCCCCCGTTGTTCCCGTTGTCGTTGGCATCCCTCGGCGGCCAACCGTATGCGCATCCACGAGTTCAGGTGGCGGCGGCAGTCGGCGAGCGTGTCGTGGCGGTCGCGCCCGTTCGCCCTGCATTCGGCTATGAAGTCGGCGAACAGTTCGCCCAGCCTCGTGAGCGTTACGCCGTGGTTCTTCATCAGGGCTTGGCGGCAAGGCTCGGAGCGGAACAGTTCCGCCGTTTCCGCCTCTACGCTCCCGTACTGCCCCGTCCCGTTCCCGGAACTCTCACGTACGTGCGCGCCGCCGCCGTCGTCGTCGGTTTCTTCTTTTCTTTTCTTCTTTTCTTCTTTCTC
The DNA here is from genome assembly GCA_963632215.1 of Clostridiales bacterium. Taxonomy (GTDB): domain Bacteria; phylum Bacteroidota; class Bacteroidia; order Bacteroidales; family Bacteroidaceae; genus Alloprevotella. The sequence continues at coordinate 24,299 of CAVGTD010000027.1, read as the reverse complement.
TTTGGTTCTTTCTCTTTCGTCTTTTCGTCTTTTCGTTTCTTCTTTGCGGCAGGGGGGCGGCGCAGCGTCCCCCGTAGGCAAGGGCGAAAGAGCCGGGGCAGGGCCCGGGGTTTGGGGTGCAAGCGTCCTGCCCAGCCCCATGCGAGGCTGCGCCCAGTCCGTCAGCCGTATCACCCTTTCCCCGTCCGTGTCCGCCCCTGCGGTGATGCAAAAGAGGCCGTAGCCCTCGCATACCCTCGCGACCGTCTCTGTCGCTTCGCCGATGGCGTAGGCCATCAGCCCCGGGTCGTAGGCTGTCCGTCCCCCCTGCTCCGCTATGATTTCGCATAGCATCGAATAAATGCCGTACCCCCTTGCCCCCATGTCGCGCCTAAGGCGCAGGGCTTCGAGGGAGTTGCGGCCGTGGGGTCGTTCCATCGTTCGCGGTGTGATTGTAAGTAAGTGGTGATTGTGTGCCAGATTGTTCAGGCGAGCGGCCGCCGCCGCCCGTCGGTGTCGTGTGTGTGGGGGAAGTCGTACCGTTTTGCGGTACAACCGCCTTTTTCCCCCTCGGCGCAGTGGGTTGTTGCCACAGCCCTCGCACGGGCGGCGGCCTTACTGCCCGGGTGCGTAGCTCATATAACGGCTTACGGCCTCGATGAACTCGTCCACAGTGCGGCAAACACTGTAAAGGCACTTGCCTTGTTCCTCGACGAGCCGCTGCCATTGCCTTTGGCTTTGGCTCTGCCGTCCGACGCCCGTTTTCATTTCCAGGCAAAGCGCGTTATACGTTCCGTTCCCTTTTAGCAGTATAAGGTCGGCCACCCCTGCCGTCACCCCCTCGTCCCTCAGCCTCGCACCTGTCAACGGGTCGCGCCTCCCACCGTTGGGGACGGCGAACAGCAGCCCGGAGAGAGCCGGGTACTGCAAGCGAAACCACCTGACGCACAACACCTGCAAGCGGTGTTCTTCGTCGCGCCTCAGTCTCGGGGCGCGGCTGCATTGCCATGTCGCGGTTTCGTTCCGTGTGTTCATTGCTACGAGAGCGGCTTCCATTCTTGCCATTCGGCGGAAGCCTGGTATTAAGGGAAACTAATTAGGGAGTAACTCAGCGCAGGGAATGTGGCGGCGGCCGCGCCCCCTTTCGGGTCAGCTGTCCAGCGTGACTGGTTTAGGCGCGCCGCCGCCCTGCAAGAGTGTGTGGCATCCCCACCCGTTGCCGGGGTTGGGGCAGTGTCACCTTTCGGTGAGAGGTCTATACATAGAGAGAGAGAAATATGCGTGTCCGTCCGGGGCAGCCTCAGCCGCCCCTCAGAGCCTCAGCCCGTGCCGCCACGTAGCGGCGGCGCATCAGCGCCACCATTTGCAAGAGGCGGCCCGTATCGTCCCCCTCGGCGTGCAGGTCTTCCCCGTTGAGCAGGGGCAGCCCGTCCACCGTCAGGAACACCTTGCCGGCGTTCTCGCAAAGCTGCACGTGCCTTTCGGCCTCACGCTGCAGCGAGCGGTATAGCTTCGCGTCCCGTTCCGCCCTTTTGGCGCGGCTGCGGCCGTCTATCCATTCCTTAAAGTCAAACATAATCGGTAGGGTTTAGTGAGCGGTTCTCATAGTTCCTTTTCGTCCGCAGCCGTCACCACCACCATACGGGGCTTCACGGCCAGCGAAATAACGGCTTCGCTCCGTGGGTCTACGGCCAGCAAAAGGCGGTTGTAGGCCTCCGTGAACGACGGGGCTACGGCCAGGTACGCCCGGCGCTTCTTCTTCCCCTTTTCGTCCGTAGCCTCAACCTGCGCCTCGTACGTGTCCCACGGGGCGGCGTCGGCCGTTTCCTCATCGTGCGCCCGGGCCGCCCACACAAGGCGGTTCACGTACTTGCGGCGGCAGCTCGTCACGTTCACCCCCGTACGCCCCGAAAGGAGCATCCTCACCGACTTCTCGGCGTAGCCGAACGTGCCGGCCTCCACCACAAACTCCGCCGTCTGGCGTTTCTTCTCGCCGCTCTCGCTTACGTCGTCGTACGAGGCGCACACCGCCACCCACTGCCGGGCGGCTGTCTTTTTCGTTTCGTTGCTCATAGGTTTTCGCAGTTGTTATAGATTGTACTTGCTTGGGTTAATTGCCTTTCTCTCAGCGTTCCCCGTCGGCGTAGCGGTCAGCCAGCTCCGCGTCCGTTGCGTCGGGGTGCTTCGCCGCCAAGTCGTTATATGTGCCGTTGTTCTTCATTTCCGACACCGTAGCGTCCACGTAGTCCGTTCGCCCAGCCCATCCGAGGGCGGCGCAGCCGCAGAGCATAGCGGCGCAAATCAGCAAGGCTTTGGCCGCCTTGCGGGCCATCATTGCAATATCCATTTCCATGAGTTTTTTTAGCCCGTGGGCTTTCCCACTTTGGCTGGTATGTAGAGTTATTAGAGTTCGGGCGAGAGGTAAATTTGTAAAGGCAATACGGAACGCCTGACGGGCCTGTTACGCCTTTGGATATATCCCCCGTCCCGTTCCTCAGCCAGAGTTCACCAACCCCAGTTATTCACCATTCACAAACATTTACCCCTCATCAGTTATGATTAAGTACGTCATCCGCGCCAAGCGCAACATCTCCACTCAGGCCGTGAATTATCACCCCGTCGTAGCTCCCGTCACGCCCATCGGCATCGAAACCGTCTCGCAGTCCATCAGCGGCAAGTGCACCGTCACCCGTTCCGACGTTCAGGCCGTCCTGCTCAGCCTCGAAGAGTACATTGTCGAGCAGGTAAAGTGCGGCAACAGCATCCGCCTCGGCTCTCTCGGTTCGTTCCGCCCCACGTTCAGCACCAAGGGGCAGGAAGAAAAAGACCAGGTCAGCACCGCCGACATCCTGCGCGTCCGTTTGCGTTTCCACCCCTCGGCATGGCTCAGCCGCCAGCTCGACAAGAGAAACTGCCAGTTCACTCAGGCAAAGTCGCTCTGACCGTCCCCCGGGGTTCAGCCTTTCAAGGTTCATCCCCTCGAGGTTCAATCCCCTCAGAGCCTCAGCCCCTCAGAGCCTCAGCCCCTCAGAGCCTCATCCCCTCAGAGCCTCATCCCCTCAGAGCCTCAGCCCCTCAGCCTTTCCCCCAGCCGCCGGACAAGTTCCCGGCGGCTTTTTCCGTCCCCCTTTTTCGGGTATTGAACATAAAGCGCGTTCACCGAAAGAGCCTTCCGTGCATGGCGATGGGCTTATGCGCGGAAGGCTCTTGGAAGAGAACTCGAAAAATGAAATTGAAACTGAAACTGAATTGCGGGCTTACATGCGTAACTTTGCACTGTCAAATCACTGCAATACTCATGTTTGGGTATTGCGGGGCAGAAACGTCAAGGTTAACTTTGGCGGTTAGAATAAATATCGGAACGAAATGAAACTTTCAGATTTGCGCAGTGGCGAACGGGGCGTGATTGTCAAAGTAGCCGGACATGGCGGCTTTCGCAAACGCATCGTGGAAATGGGCTTTGTGAAGGGAAAGACCGTAAAGGTCATCCTCAACGCCCCCTTGCGCGACCCTATTGAATACGAGATAATGGGATACAAAATATCCCTGCGCCGCGAAGAGGCTAAGTTGGTGGAGGTGATTAGCGAGACGGAGGCTGAAAGCGAAAGCCGGCTTCACCCTGACGAAAGTTTGCGGGGCATTCTCTCCACTGAGGACGAGAATGCGGAGATACGCGCCCAGCTCGAACAGCGCATGAAGAGGATGGCCACGGACAAGCACCGCACCATCAACGTGGCGCTTGTGGGCAATCCTAACTGCGGAAAGACATCGTTGTTCAACATGGCTTCGGGCGGACACGAACACGTGGGCAATTACAGCGGCGTGACAGTCGACGCCAAGGAGGGACATCTCGACCTGACCGTAAAGATGCAGTGCACGGCCGACGGGGAGTGGACAATCATGCAGAGCAAGACCACTCCTTGCAGCGGCTCTTGCTCGTCGTGCATTGCTGAGAGAAAAAACGGCGAATGCAAAGCCGGCGCGGTGGAGGAACGCACGTACCATTTCAAGATTGTGGACCTCCCCGGCACGTATTCCCTGTCGGCTTATTCGCCCGAAGAACTTTACGTGCGCCGCCACCTGATTGACAATACGCCCGACGTGGTTATCAACGTGGTGGACAGTTCAAATCTGGAGCGCAACCTTTACCTTACCACGCAGCTTATTGACATGCACCAGCGCATGGTCGTGGCTCTGAACATGTACGACGAATTGCAGCATCGGGGCGACAAACTCGACGTGGAGCAGCTGGGGCATCTTTTGGGCGTGCCGATGGTACCCACCGTTTCGCGCAACGGCGTAGGCGTGCGTGAACTGTTCGAGACTGTCGTGTCGGTCTACGAGAACCAGAGAGACAACGCGCTGGAAAGGCACATCCACATCAACCACGGCAAGGAACTCGAGCAGAGCATCGACCGCGTGAAGTACATCTTCCAGAAAAACAACGACCTGCGCTCAAAGTATTCCACCCGCTACCTTTCTATCAAGTTTCTCGAAGGCGATTCGGAAGTGCAGAAACTGGTGGAAAGCATACCGCAGCACGACGAACTGATAGCCGCTCGTTTTGAAGAAGCGAAACGCATAAAGGAAACGCTGCACGACAGCATGGACAACGCCCTGACCGACGCAAAATACGGATACATCCAGGGCGCGCTCAAAGAAACGTACCACCCCCAAACGGCCACCGTGGGCAAAACGGTTACGGAAAAGATTGATGCCTTTGTAACGAATCGTGTGTTTGGTTTCCCGTTGTTTTTCTTCCTGCTTTTCCTCGTGTTCTACATCACGTTCCAGCTGGGGGCGTACCCCATGGACTGGATTGACTGGCTCGTGGCGAAGATTTCTGAATTTGTCCGTTACGCTATGCCCGACGGCATGTTGAAGGACATGATCGTAGACGGTGCTATAAGCGGTGTCGGGGCAGTCATCGTGTTCCTCCCCAACATCATGATTCTGTACCTTTTCATCTCTCTGCTCGAAGACTCGGGCTATATGGCGCGTGCGGCGTTCATCATGGACAAACTGATGCACCGCATAGGGCTCCACGGAAAGTCGTTCATCCCTATGGTCATGGGCTTCGGCTGCAACGTGCCGGCCATTATGGCTACGCGCACCATTGAAAACCCCAAGAGCCGCCTCATCACCATGCTCATCACGCCTTTCATGTCCTGCTCGGCGCGCATCCCCATCTACGTGGTGCTGGTCAGCGCATTCTTCCCAAAGCAGGGGGCTTTCGTCATGCTGGGCTTGTACGCCTTGGGCATATTGGCAGCCATCGTCATGGCGCGCGTGTTCAGCCGTTTCCTCATGAAGGGCGAGGATCTGCCTTTCGTTATGGAACTTCCGCCCTACCGTATGCCGACGGCCAAGTCCGTTTGCATCCACACGTGGGAAAAAGGCCGGCAATACCTGCAAAAGATGGGTGGCATCATCCTCGTGTTTTCGCTCATTATCTGGGCGTTGAACTATTTCCCCCACAGCGAGCAGGAGCCGGCAGCTCAAAGTCCCGTTGCAGCCGAAACAACAACGGTTGCAGCCAATCCGGCAGAAGATGCCTCCTACTTGCAGCGCATCGGCATGTTTATCAGCCCCGTGCTTTCGCCGATGGACTTCGATTGGAAAATGAGCGTAGGCATCCTTTCGGGCGTTGGAGCAAAGGAACTGGTGGTCAGCACGCTCGCCGTGATGTACGCTGGCGAGGAGGACGCAGACACCGACAACGCTTCGGCCGACACACCGCTTTCCAAGGCTTTGCGGAATAACATCAGTCCGCAGTCGGCCCTGGCCTATCTTGTTTTCATCCTTTTCTATTTTCCCTGCCTCGCCACAATCACCGCCATCAAAAACGAAAGCGGCGGCTGGAAGTGGGCCTTGTTCACTGCCGCCTATACCACGGCTTTCGCCTACGTGGCTTCACTGATTACGTACGGCATCGCCAGCTTCTTCTTCTGATTGCAGAAAAGCAGACGGCAGTATAAATACCCCTTTGCGTGAGCCGAGCGGCCTTGGGTGCGGATAAAGTAGTAACGACAACCAAGGAAATTGCCGCACACCGTACGGGTGACGTATGTCACTCGTACGTGTGACACGTGTGAAGCGTACGTCCGACGCACGTCACTCGTACGTCGGACGTCAATTTCCCCGGGGGAAGAGACAACTCGGCAGGGGGCTGCGGCTTGTTTCGGATAGTTACATTTCACCGCCTTTGCGGCTCGTTCGGGGTGCGAGACTGGTTCAGAAAGCGCGGATGTGGCGGTTACTCGGCCATTCCCATGGCTTTGGCCGCATTCGCCCTTTTGGTTCGGGAGGCATCGAACAAGAGCTTCTTCTGTTGGTTGTAATTGGGATTGGTTATGCCGAAGATGATTGCGACGGCGAGAATCATCAACACAAGCATGGCCATCGGAGCGTCAAAAAGGAGATAGGCGATTGAGCCGGGGTAGACGAAGAGCGCAAATGCCGTAATGAGTTTATGCTTGTCGATTTGCTCTACGCGCGACATGGCCGTGATGTCCTGCGGGGCGGACAACGACATTCGCTGTCCGAGGCCGTCCATGATGCAATAGAACTTCTCGTTGCTGTAGGTGTAGCAGACGAACCAGAACGGGGCAAGCACGTAGCGTCCGCTGTTGCTCAGTTCGTAGCTCACGCTGGCGTTGAGGTCGTTGTAGCTTTGGCCGGAGAGTTGTTCCATCGTATCGCGTATGGCAGCTTTGCGCACCTGTTCGGTGCCGACCTCCTCGAAAATGGCGTCAGGGTCTCCGTTCAGCCCAAAGGTGAGCGGACTGTTGCCGTCGCCGCCGTCGGCTATGAGAGCCGGGTCGTACTCCTTCGACGTGATGGGGTCGTATTCGTATTGCTTGGCAAACTCTTTGAGTTCCTCAGGTACGTCGTCGCCCTCGTAGGCCAGACAAAGGAATGAGAAGTTGCCCGTTGTGATGCCCGAGTGCGGTACTTGGCGCGACACGGTGCGGTTTTCGAGCCGCTTGCCGTCGGCCGAAGCCCCCACCTCGTTGGCGCGGACCGAAATGTTGCACGTCCACGAAGCCTGGAATTTTCCTTCGAAAAGGTACATGGGCAGATAGGCTTTGAACACGTTGCCCGTGCCGATGTGGCTGAAAATGTTGTCGGGGATGAAGTCGCGCTCCGCAAGTTCTTTCACGAGGCTTCGTTCAAAGTCTTTCTCCGTAGTCTGGAAAGGAATGATGCGCTCAGGCACGGGCACCTTCTTGGCCGTGATGAGCGGGTTGAAAGCCTTATTGTGGCAGTAAGGGCATTCAACGGTGGCCTGAAAGGGATTGAACGAGGTGATGACCTGCTTGCAGCTCGGACATATAACTTGTTGCAGTTCTAAGGTTTCTGCCATTGTAGGGTTCTTTGTGTTGCTTGTGAGGAGGTTTGCCGCTTGCGCCGTCGGTTATTTCGCGCGGCAGCGGCGTATGAGGAGGTTGCGTTGCTGGATGAGGCCGAGGAGTTGCGACACCTGCGGCTGAACCTGTTCGGCCTGGCCGGCGGCAACCGTCTGGCAGAGTTCGTCTACCTTGTTTTCGAGAGCCACGTCGAGTTCGCGTGTTTCGGGGAACGACTGCAAGGGCAGGTTTTGCAAAGCGTCGAGCGCGCGGTCAATGTGCTCGCGTACGGCAGGATCGTTCACGGCAAATACCTGCTGTTGGAGTTTGCCCACGAGTGCTTCCTTGGCAAACGAGGCCTGCTGCTGGGCGTGGAGCGAAGCCGTGGTATGGTCGTTGGCCATGACGCTCATCAGCTGCAGCACGAGGAACGCCACGAGCAGAACGCTCTGCACAATAACGGGAGCCGTTGCGCTTTCGGGGCTTGCCAGCAGAAAGCCGCAGGCCACTACCAGTTCCGTGATGAAGAACAGAGCGGCGCGGAGCCAAAGGCTGCCCACAAGGGCAATGGCTGACGAACCCTTGGTGAACAGGGGCGTGCCAACGAGGCACAGAAAGGCTACCGTGGCAAAGGCGTAGGTGTACCAGTTGGCGGCGCAATGGTGGAAGCCGCCCACGAAGAACACCACGTTGAACACGCCGAGGCAGAGCAGGGCGATGATGAGTTTCAGTACATTGTTTTTCATAAAAGTCTGTGAGGATTGGATGGGGTAGGGGGTTAGAGGTTCTTCAATATCTCGTCAACTTTCGCATCGTACTTCTCTTGGGGGATAAGTCCGGCGTCGAGCATCTTTTTCAGTTTGCCAAGCACCTCCATCGGGTCGCTCTGCGGTTGGGGCGCGGGTTGCTGCGCAGGGGCAGCGTTGCCGCCCGTGGCTGCCGCGCCAAAGGTCGCGCCCGTTTGCTGAGGCTGGGCGAAAGCCCCCATGGCCATTGCACCGAATGCGCCGCCGGCTGCCATCCCCATGCCCAATCCCGCACCGGCACCGGCTATGCCGCCGCTGCCCTGGTTGGTGGAGATGTCTTTGAGTATTTCCTGTTGAACGGCCTGGTTGTAACGCCCGTCGCTCACGTTGGCGGCGGCTATGCGGCGGTCCACGAACTTGCGTCGCTCCTCGGTGTCGTCGATGGAGAGGTTGTAGAACGAGAAGTTAACCAGTTCCAAGCCGTAGCCCTTGAAGAGTGCACTGAAAGTAGGCTGAAGCTCCGTGGCGAAATCCTTTATCTGGCTTGAAATGGCGTTGATGGAGCGGCTCATCGATACCTGCTCAAGGTGTTTGCCCACGAGGCTGCTCACCTCTTGCGACAGCTGCGCCTGGAAAAGCACGCTGAGGTCCTTTGCCGTGAAGCGGCTCTTGTCGCCCATCAGGCGCAGAAACGTCTGCACGCTGGCGTTGTCGTCCTCACGCACATTGAAGCGCACGCGAAACTCACCCGCGCCGCGGATGAGCGTCGGTACGCCAATCTCGCCGTTGCCGAGGAAAAAGTCCTGTATCTCGATGGCACTCGACGTACCCCAGCTGACGTTTTGCTCCGACGTGCTGACGTGGTAAACTTGGCACGTGAACGTGCTCATGCCCCCGGTGAGCATGTTGCGGATGCGGCTCAGCACGGGATAGTTCTCTGTCTTCACTTCGTGGCGGCCCGAGGGCAGCACACCGAACAGCTCGCCGTTTTTGATGAAGATAGCCTGTTCGTTGGGCGCGACCGTTATGACTGAATTGGTGTTGAAATCTTCGCGGGGGTCAAGATAGATAAGCGTGTTCGTGTCGTGCTCACGCTGGATTGACTCCATAATGTTTTTGCTGCCTCCAGCAAAATTCATCTCATTCTCATTCTTGTGAAAAAGTCCCATAGTGTAACTGTTTGATGGCCGAGCGTCTGTCGGCCTTGCCGTAAATGGAAATGCGCCAGCGGCACATTATGATAGGTGTTTCTCCTTGCAATATTGGCAAGTTTTGCTGAGATGTGCAAGCGATTGGCGTATACTTTTGTTAAATCTCGTCCGGCGGGCGCACTTTCTCCGTCCCAATACCCCCGTTACTCCGCCAACTTGGCGGCATAGACCGAAAATAGTGTCACAATTTGTTAACCTCGTGTGGTAAAATGTGGCGATAACCCATGGCTTGGCTATTCGGAAGCCAAATTCTTTGCGCAAAGTGTTTGTCGGTGTGCAATTTGTTCCTACTTTTGCCGCCGTTTAGAACAACAAAAGCGAATTAATGAAAAGATTTCTCCTCACCACAGCCCTTGCGGCCACTGCCATTGCGGGGGCTAAGGCAGGCGGTTACCTTACGAACACGAACCAGAGTGTGAACTTTCTGCGCAACCCGGCGCGCGACGCCGTGATAGCCATTGACGGTGCCTACGCCAACCCTGCCGGCATCGGCTTTATGGGAACAGGTTGGCACTTGGGCTTCGACCTTCAGAGCGCATACCAAACCCGTACGGACAAAGTGACGTTCGCTCCCTTTGCCCTCGGTACGGTTAACGGCGTGAAGAACGACGCTACGGGCTACAAGGAATTTGAGGGCAAAGCCAAAGCGCCCGTTATCCCCTCGTTCGACTTGGCCCGCGTGGGCGAACGCTGGTTCGCCTCGTTCCACTTCGGCATGACGGGCGGCGGCGGCAAGTGCAACTTCAACAACGGTTTGCCCTCGTTCGAAAGCCAGGTGGCCATGCTTCCGCTCATTGCCGACGTGTTGCAGCCCGGTGCGGTAGAGGGGTATTCTATAGACACGAAGATGCGCGGTCGCCAGTACTACTTTGGCGGACAGTTCGGCGTAGGTTACAAGGTGCTTCCCAACCTCAACGTCAGCGTGGGCGGACGCGTGGTATATGCGCAGTGCAACTACTATGGCTACGTTCGCAACATCGGCGTGACGGTTGGCGGACAGCAGATGCCGGCCACCGCGTTCTTGGAGAGTGCCGGCATGGGCGAGTTCTCGTCGCTCGTGGCCGACCGCGAACTCAACTGCGACCAGTCCGGCTGGGGCTTCACGCCCATCGTAAGTGTGGACTACCGCATCGGTAAGGTCAACTTGGCCGCCCGCTATGAGTTCAAGACGCGTCTGCGCCTGAAAAATCAGGCCGGCGTGAACACGAGCGGACTGTCTGAGTACGACGACGGCAGAAAGGTGAAGGCCGACATCCCCGCCATCCTTACCGCCGGCGTAATGTACGAGCCTTTGGAGGGTCTTCGCCTGAACGGCGGTTTCCACTACTATTTCGACCGTCAAGCCACTCAGCACGAGAACAAGCACAACCACCTCGAACACGGCGGCTGGGAAGTGCTTGCCGGCGCAGAGTACGACGTGGCCAAGCGCTGGACAATCAGTGCCGGATGGCAGACCACCAACTACGGCCTTGGCAAGAACAGCGAGTTTATCAGCGACATGAGTTTCGTGACCAATTCAAACTCAGTAGGTGTCGGCGCGCGCTTCCAGTTGCGCAAGAAAGTGGCTATCAACATCGCCTACTTCAAGACATTCTATAAGGAATACAAGCGCACGCAGAATGACTTCTACGGTTTGAACGAGAAGTACGGCGAGGTACTCACCCCCGTGCTTACCCCCGTCGCTCAGCAGCTCACAGCTGGCAAGACCCAGCTCGAAGCGGCTATCAATACGCCCGGCTTGCCCGAAGAGCAGAAAGCCCAGATGCAGCAGAAACTCAACGGCATCAACAGTCAGCTCTCTGCAGTGGGCAGGATAATGAACCCCATCTCGGGTACGGAAACGTTCCACCGCACAAACGACGTGTTCGGCTTGGGCTTGGAAATCGATTTCTAAGGAAATGTCGCCAAAGCCATGGCAATCTATAAATTGTGACGAAGCCGCTCCTAAGTGAAGGGGCGGCTTTTTATGTAGTCCCGCGTGATTGCGGACGGGGGCTTTGAACTATCTTTGCATACCGAAACAAAAGAAAAAAACTTGATGGACTTGTTAGAGATGATTTTGTATGTTTGCGCAACTACGAGCTGCCTGCTTCTCAGCCTGATGTTGCTCGTGTGGTGGAGGGACGAGGATGCTGCCCCTGTACGCAGTTCCTGCCCGATGGCCAGTTTGGTGGCGGCTCTGTACGCCGTGTTGTTTAGCGTGTTAAACTGGCTTGCGCCCGACGGTGAACGGACGGCGGTGGTGAACGTAGCTTTTCTGATTGTCTACGTAGCTCATTTTGTGCTGACGGTGGCGATGAAGCGGCTTTTGCAAGGCGTGCCGATGACCGTTCGCCGCAAGGGGGTGTTGTTGATTCCCGTCTTAGCGGTGTGGGCAGTAGGCTGCTTGGCGCAGATTGTTGGCTCTTCGGCCGTATCTGTTGCGCTGAGCAAGGCACTGCCCTTTGTGTGTTTGCTGGGTATGGGTTGTATGGCGGTGAGTCTGGGCGACGACCTTCAGAATCTCGGCAAGGAAGAAGGTCTTGGCGATGCTCTGCGTAAGTTCAACCGCCTCGTTTTTGCTTCCTATATATTAATAGGTGTGGTGTCGTGGACGATGGCTCTCCTTTCGGGCATGGCATTCCACGTGGCGGCTATGCTCCTGACGAGCCTGAGCATAGCTCTTTCCATCTTGTTCTACAATCGGCAGGGCGTCTACCTGCCGCAGTTCGCCGCGAATGAAGAAATCCCTGAACCCGAAGTTCCGCAAGAGGAAGAACCTGCCCAGCCGCAGGATACGCCGCTCTCGCAAAAGCTCATGCAGTGGGAGCGGGCGGACGACCGTCCTTACTTGACAAGGGGGCTGACCTTGAAAATTGTGGCCGGGCAGTTGGAGGTGAGTCCGCGGTTGCTGAGCGAGTTCATCAACAACCAGTTGCACGTCAACTTCAACACTTACGTCAACCAGCTGCGCGTGCGTTTCGTGGAACAAGAACTCAAAGAGCATCCCGAAACAAAGTTGCAGGACGTGGCTCTCCGTGCCGGATTCACCGACAGTTCGGCCATGCTCAAAGTGATGAAGAAAATGTCGGGCAATGCGTAAGGGCAAGGCTCTTGCGCATAGTCTTTCCCCTCTCTGTTAGTTTGCGCTTATCGTGTCGCCGCCGATCTCCGAATGTAGTTCCGGCAAACGCTCAATCGTGAGGTGGCGCACTTCGGCGTTGTCCATTCGGGGAATGTCGCGGATGGCGCAACCGCGGTATGCGGCCTGGATGGTGCGGTTGAACAGCCCGTGTCCTACGGCCAGCACGCGCTTGCCCTCGTATTGCTGATAGACGAAGCGCAGAAACTCGGTAGCCCGTTCAAACATCTGTTCCACCGTTTCCGCGTCGCCGGGGATGGGTTCGTTCCTCGCCCGGAGGATGCTCACCCCCGTAAAACTTCCCCAGTCGCGTTCGCGCAGCAGCCGGCACGGCACAACGGGCAGGCGCAACTCCTTATTAATAATGTGTGCCGTGTCGACCGTCCGTTGCAGGTCGCTCACAAGTATGAGGTCGAAGCCGTCTGTGTCCGCCGCCAGCGTCCGTGCCAGTTCGGCTGCTTGCGCCCGTCCTTTCTCCGTCAGGTGTCCGGGCAAGTGCCCTTGGAGTATCTGCGCCACGTTCTCTTCCGTTTCGCCGTGGCGAGCCAAAAACAATTCCGTCATGCTTCGTGCTGTGTTTGATTGCGGCGAAGATACAATTTATTCAGTTTATGCAAGAATGCGCATTTGATATAGTAAAACGTGTTCTATGTGTCATAATGCGCAAAAAACAGCCGCGAAAATAGAAAAATGAGATTTCTCGTGCGAAATAAGAAGAAAAGTGAAGAAATCTGCACGTAGTAATCATGAATATTATATCTTTGCAGCATTAAAATCAAGAACACAGTATGAGCAAGCTGATCCACTTCACGAAGATGCACGGTGCGGGCAACGACTACATCTATGTCAACACACTGAAATATCCGGTGGAGAACCCCGAACATCTGTCCGAAGTTTGGAGCGACAGGCACAAGGGCATCGGCGGCGACGGTCTCGTGCTGATTGGCAAGGGCGCAGACGGGGCGGATTTCTCGATGCGCATATTCAACAACGACGGCAGCGAAGCCCGTATGTGCGGCAACGCCTCGCGCTGTATTGGCAAGTACCTTTATGAATACGGCCTTACCACGAAGACGGAGGTGAAACTCTCCACGCTTTCGGGCATTAAAATCCTGAAACTGCACGTCGGTGCCGACAACCGTGTGGAGAGCGTGACGGTGGACATGGATATGCCCCGGCTCGCAGTACCCACGCAGCTTGCCACGCCCGACGGCTCTATGACCGAGGGAAAAGTGCTTAGCATAACGGGTCACGAATACACGGGTACTTTCGTTTCAATGGGCAATCCCCATTTTGTGGTCTTTGTAGACGATGCCGCAAGCTTCGACGTGGCCGGCGTAGGCAAGAGCCTTGAATTTGCGTCCATCTTCCCTGAACGTTGCAACATTGAGTTCGCCACAGTTCTGCCCAACGGCGACATCCGGATGCGGGTGTGGGAGCGAGGCTCGGGCATTACGATGGCCTGCGGTACGGGTGCGTGCGCCACGGCGGTGGCGGCGGCTCTTACGAAGCGAGCCGGGCGCGAAAGCAACATCGTGATGGACGGCGGCACGCTGCATATCGTGTGGGACGAGGCTGACAGCCACGTGCTGATGACCGGTCCGGCCACGAAAGTTTTTGACGGCGAAATAGAAATATAAACGACAATCTGTGGGAGCGCGGTTTTGAACAACGAAGCAACGATAGCGCAAGTTCAAAGCCTCGCTCCCATAAAAGTTTCCAGAATACACACATGACAACCATCAACGAGAATTTCCTCAAACTCCAGAAGAATTACCTGTTCGCAGACATTGCCCAAAAGGTGGCCGCTTACAAGGAGGCGCACCCCGAGGCTGCAATCATTCGCTTGGGCATTGGCGACGTAACCCGTCCGCTCGCACCCGCGGTAATCGAGGCCTTGCACAAGGCGGTAGACGAAATGGCAAGCGGCACTACGTTCCGCGGCTACGGTCCCGAACATGGCTACGAGTTCCTGCGCAAGGCAATTGTGGAGAACGACTTCGCGCCGCGCGGCATCAGCGTCGATGCCGACGAAATCTTCATCAATGACGGAGCGAAGAGCGACACGGGAAATTTCGGCGACATACTGGGTTCGGACAACAGCATCTGCGTGACAGACCCTATCTATCCCGTCTACATCGACTCGAACGTGATGGGCGGTCGTGCCGGCGAGGTAAGCAACGGCTCGTGGAGCAAAATCACCTACTGCCCCTGCACGGCCGAGAACGGCTTTGTGCCGCAGCTCCCCAGCCACCCCACCGACATGATATACCTCTGCTACCCCAACAACCCCACAGGCACTACGCTCTGCCGCGAGGAATTGGAAAAGTGGGTGGCATACGCATTGGCCAACAAGAGCCTCATTCTCTACGATGCAGCCTACGAGGCTTACATCACCCGCGAGGGTGTGCCTCACTCCATCTACGAGATTGAGGGTGCTAAGAAGTGCGCCGTAGAGTTCCACTCTTATTCCAAGACGGCCGGCTTCACGGGCCTTCGCTGCGGCTACACCGTTGTACCCAAGGAACTCGTTTTCACGTCGAAGAGCGGCGAGGAGGTTCAGCTCAACCAGCTCTGGAACCGCCGCCAATGCACCAAGTTCAACGGCACCGCCTACATCGTGCAGCGTGCTGCCGAGGCAATCTACAGCCCCGAGGGCAAACGCCAGGTGCGCGAAACGATTGACTACTACATGACCAACGCCCGCATCATGCGCGAGGCTCTCACCGAGGTGGGCTTACAGGTTTATGGCGGCGTTGATGCCCCCTACATCTGGCTCAAAACGCCCGAGGGCGTGGGCAGCTGGGAGTTCTTCGAGCAACTGCTTACGGAGATCAACGTGGTCAGCACCCCGGGCGTGGGCTTCGGTCCTGCCGGCGAGGGATATATCCGCCTCACCGCCTTTGGCAACCGCGAGGACTGCGAGGAGGCTATGCGCCGCCTCAAGGCTTGGTTGAAATAAACCCGAAGAAAACAACCGCAAACACAACACACTGAAACATAAACAAATGGCGGCAACGGGGCGGCCGCATTTCCGCCCGCTCCCCTGCCGTCCGTTACTTAACCCCTTCAACAACAATGAGCAACCTTCGATTTAAAGTCGTGGAAGAGGCGTTCAAGAAGCGTCCCCTCGAAGTCAAGGCTCCCACGGAGCGTCCGTCTGACTACTTTGGCAAGTACGTGTTCAACCAGGAGAAAATGTTCAAGTATCTCCCCTTGAAGACCTACCAGCAGCTCCGCGAGGT
Organism: Clostridiales bacterium; assembly: GCA_963632215.1. Lineage (GTDB taxonomy): Bacteria > Bacteroidota > Bacteroidia > Bacteroidales > Bacteroidaceae > Alloprevotella. Next base: position 8,648 of record CAVGTD010000027.1, on the reverse strand, counting down.
GATTGAAAAGGGCACTCCGCTGCCCCTGTCAGTAGCCAACGACGTGGCTAAGGGCATGAAGCAATGGGCCATCGAAATGGGCGTGACGCACTGCACCCACTGGTTCCAGCCCCTCACCGAGGGCACGGCCGAAAAGCACGATGCCTTCGTTGAACACGATTTCAAGGGCGGCATGGTAGAGGACTTCTCCGGCAAAGAACTCGTTCAGCAGGAGCCCGATGCCTCGTCGTTCCCCAACGGCGGCATCCGTTCCACGTTCGAGGCTCGCGGCTACTCCGCTTGGGACCCCGCTTCGCCCGTGTTCATCGTGGGCGACACGCTGATGATTCCCACTATCTTCGTCAGCTACACGGGTGAGGCTCTCGACTACAAGGCGCCGCTAAAGAAGGCTCTCGCCGCTGTCGACAAGGCTGCCACGGCCGTATGCCACTACTTCGACCCCAACGTGACGCGCGTCACCGCCAACCTTGGCTGGGAGCAGGAGTACTTCCTCGTAGACGAGGGCTTGTACGCCGCCCGTCCCGACCTTCTCCTTACGGGCCGTACGCTCATGGGCCACGACTCCGCGAAGAACCAGCAGATGGACGACCACTACTTCGGAGCTATCCCCGAACGCGTGCAGGAGTTCATGCGCGACCTCGAAATTCAGGCTCTCGAACTCGGCATCCCCTGCAAGACGCGCCACAACGAGGTTGCCCCCAACCAGTTTGAGCTTGCTCCTATCTTCGAGGAGTGCAACCTGGCTGTGGACCACAATATGCTCATCATGTCGCTCATGCGCAAGATTGCCCGCAAGCACGGTTTCCGCTGCTTGCTCCACGAGAAGCCTTTCGCCGGCATCAACGGTTCGGGCAAGCACAACAACTGGAGCCTTACGACCGACACGGGCGCGCTGCTCCACGGTCCCGGCAAAACGCCTGAGGACAACCTGCGCTTCCTCGTGTTCATCGTTGAGACGCTCATGGGCGTTTACCGCCACAACGGCTTGCTCAAGGCTTCTATCATGAGCGCGAGCAACGCTCACCGCCTTGGCGCAAACGAGGCTCCCCCCGCAATCATTTCAAGCTTCCTGGGCAAACAGCTCAGCGAGTTCCTCGAAAAGGTGGAGAACTCTACCAAGGACGAACTCTTCACGCTCGAAGGCAAGCACGGCATGCAGCTCGACATTCCGCAAATCCCCGAGCTGATGATCGACAACACGGACCGTAACCGTACGTCGCCTTTCGCCTTCACCGGCAACCGCTTCGAGTTCCGCGCCGTAGGCTCTATCGCCAACTGCGCCAGCGCAATGATTGTGCTCAACACGGCTGTGGCCGAGGCTCTGACCGACTTCAAGAAGCGCGTCGACGCGCTCATCGCCAAAGGCGAAAGCAAAATCAGCGCAATCCTCGAAGTTGTACGCGAGGACATCAAGGTGTGCAAGCCCATCCACTTCGACGGCAACGGTTACAGCGACGAGTGGAAGGAAGAGGCACAGCGCCGCGGCCTTGACTGCGAAACTTCTTGCCCCGTAATCTTCGACCGTTACCTCGACGCTGAGTCCATCAAGATGTTCGAGGACATGAACGTGATGAAGAAGAACGAGCTCGAAGCCCGCAACGAAATCAAGTGGGAAACTTACCAGAAGAAGATTCAGATTGAAGCCCGCGTGCTTGGCGACCTTTGCATGAACCACATCATCCCCGTGGCCACTAAGTACCAGAGCGAACTCGTTGACAACGTGCACAAGATTCAGGCTACGTTCAGCGACCCCGCCAAGGTGAAGGAACTCACGGCTTACAACATCGACCTCATTGAGAAGATCAACAAGCACGTAAGCTTCGTGGCCGAGAATGTGGAGGCAATGGTTGAGAAGCGCAAGGTGGTGAACCGCATCGAGGACATCCGCACGCTTGCCGTGGCTTACCACGACGAGATAGCTCCCTACTTCGACGCTATCCGCTACCACATCGACAAGCTCGAACTCATCGTTGAGGACGAGATGTGGACGCTGCCTAAATACCGCGAACTCCTCTTCATCCGCTAATCGTGCAATGGGATGCGGTTATGCGCCGTCCCCTGTACATATATTAATAAGGAAGCCCCTTGCAGTCTGCCCCGGCGGACGTGCAAGGGGCTTCCTCCTTTTCGGCGCAAACGATATGCGTGCAATTTGTAAGGAGCATTTGCCAAATGAAATCATTGCGACAAAAAAAAGCAAAAACGAAACCGAAATATTGAAAAAACAAGGGGCGTAACTTGCACCGAATGAAAAAGTACGTACCTTTGCAACGTTTTAAAAAGGCAATTGATTGTTTTACTTAAAAATTTAATTCACACAATGAAAAAGTTAGTTTTCATGTTCGTAGCTATCGCAGCTATCTCTTTCGCTTCTTGCGGTAACAAGACTTCTGACGCTGCTGCAACTAACGACAGCGACTCTACTGTTGTTTCTGCTGACAGCGACAGCATCAACGCTGCTGCTTCTGACAGCGACAGCATCAACGCTGCTACTCCCGCCGCTGGTGACACTGCAAAGACGGCATGAGAGCCAGAGCCTTAACTTTTTAGGTTAAGCACACTCGCTACGAAAACGAGAGAAACTGAAACCTGTGGAACCGTGTTCTGCAGGTTTTTTTGTGCATCCGCACCGCTTGCGGCTTTATGGGGTGTACGGTAAAGGCAAACGCCGAGGAGTGTTGCCCTTCGGCGTTTGCCTTTACCGTAGTCCGTACGGGCAGATTTTAGGCCCGTTCTCCCACTTACCGCTGCGCATAGAAATTTGAGCGGTCGGCGAGCCGCTCCGTCCAAAGCGCGGTGCAGTAGCCTTCGGGGTAGGGGGAGAGGTGGCCCTTGCGCTTGTCGTTCATGAAGAATGCGGTGAGTTCGGCGGCCGAGGTGATGCCGTAGCGGCTGATGATGTGGATAACTGATTCTTTTTTCATGGCTTTTACGTTTTTCTTGATGCAAAGAAACGGCGCACCTCTTCCATTTTGCGGTACAGGTTTGGAAAAATGTTTTTTTCGCCGAAAAAGTTCGGCAAACCCCCGATGAAAGTCTCGTCCGCCGTACGGGCTACGTGCGTCGGGCGTACGGTTGACATGCGTAGCCCGTACGCCTGATGTGCGTAGCCCGTACGGTGTGCGGCGTTTTTTCGGGAGGTAATGCCGACTTTGTGCGGATTTCATTTTGGAGGTGCGGCGGACGGCTTTGACGGGGAAAGTTGTTGCGCCCAAGCAAATTGTTCGCACTATGCGCATAGTGCATAAAAAAAAGCCGTAATTTTGTAACGATTTCGCAAAGTCTTTTGGGGCGGGGCTTGCGCCGGCAGTTTTTGCTATGCGCGGCGACCCGTTCGGAAGAGAATGCATCGCATTGAAAATCAAGAAAAGAAACAAACGATATGTCTGCAACAAAAAAAATCAAAACGGCTTTGGTATCGGTGTTCCACAAGGACGGACTCGAAGAACTCCTGGCCAAGCTTCACGAAGAGGGCGTAGCTTTCCTGTCGACAGGCGGCACGCAGAAATTTATCGAATCGCTCGGCTACCCCTGCCAGAAGGTTGAGGACGTGACCACGTACCCCTCCATCCTCGGCGGCCGCGTGAAGACGCTCCATCCCAAAATTTTCGGCGGCATTCTGGGTCGCCGCAGCCTCGAAGACGACCAGAAGCAGATGGGCCAGTACGAAATTCCCGAAATCGACCTCGTAATCGTAGACCTCTACCCCTTTGAGCAGACCGTGGCGAGCGGAGCTTCCGACGCAGACATCATCGAAAAGATTGACATAGGCGGCATTTCGCTCATCCGCGCCGGCGCAAAGAATTTCAACGACGTGGTGATTGTGCCGTCAAAGGCCGAATACAAGCCCCTGCTCGACATTGTGAGCAAGAACGGCGCGCAGACCGAAATCGAAGACCGCCGCTGGTTCGCCACGCGCGCCTTCGGCGTGAGCAGCCACTACGACACCGCCATCCACGCATGGTTCGAGTCGAAGTGAAGTTCGCGAAGCACCGTCTGACAACCACTCAGTTTCACCGATAGACACAGCACACACATATACACTATGGGACTGTTTTCAAAGTTCTTCTCTTTCACTCAGGAGCTGGCCATCGACCTTGGCACGGCCAATACGGTGATTATATCCGACGGTGAAATCTCTGTCAACGAGCCGTCGGTCGTTGCGCTCGACACCCACACCGAAAAGATGATTGCCGTGGGCGCCGACGCAAAGAAAATGTACGAAAAGACGAACAACAAGATACGCGTAATCCGCCCCCTGCGCGACGGCGTGATTGCCGACTTCAACGCTTGCGAGCAAATGATGCGCGGACTCATCAAGAAAGTCCACTCCGGCAAGCGCCTTTTCTCGCCCTCGCTGCGCATGGTCATCGGCGTGCCGAGCGGTTCGACCGAGGTGGAACTCCGTGCCGTGCGCGACTCGGCTGAGCACGCCGGCGGACGCGACGTGTTCCTGCTCTACGAGCCCATGGCGGCCGCCATCGGCATTGGCATCGACGTGAACGCCCCCGAGGGCAACATGATAGTCGACATAGGCGGCGGCACCACGGAGATCGCCGTTATCTCGCTGGGCGGCATCGTCTCGAACAACTCCATCAAGATGGCGGGCGACGACTTTACGAGCGACATTCAGGAGTACATGAGCCGCCAGCACAACGTACGCGTGAGCGAACGCATGGCCGAGCGTATCAAGGAGAATGTGGGCGCGGCTCTGACCGACCTGCCCAACCCTCCCGAGGACTACGTGATACACGGGCCGAACCGCATCACCACGATGCCCATGGAAGTACCCGTTTGCTACCAGGAAATTGCCCACTGCCTCGAAACGTCCATCGCAAAGATAGAGCAAGCCATCGTCAATGCGCTGGCCAATACCCCTCCCGAACTCTACGCCGACATTGTGAAGAACGGCATCTACCTGACGGGCGGCGGTGCCTTGCTGCGCGGACTCGACAAGCGTCTGAGCGACAAGATCAACATCCCCTTCCACGTGGCCGACGAGCCTCTGCTCTGCGTGGCGCGCGGTACGGGCAAAGCCCTGCAAAACGTGTCGAACTACACGTTCCTCATGCGTTGACGGGCGCAACGTAAGCCCAAGAAAGAAACAGTTTTATCCTCCCTTGCGCCAGTTCCCTGCCACGCAAGCCCTGTTAACCGCAACATCACTGCCCCAAGCGGCGGCGCGGAAACGGGCAGCCCGTAGCGGAACGTTTGCAAAGGGTGGATAAGACTGTATTCTTATATTATAAGCACAATCACATAGCACAGCGTTCGCCCCAATGGCGGCAAGCGCGCAACAACTCCCCGCAATGAGCGAAAGCGGTTCACGCAACAATCTTCTCGACCTGGCCGGACGGTACAGCCACGCGTTCCTCTTCGTGGTGCTCGAGGCCGTCAGCCTGTTTCTCCTCTTCCGATTCAACAGCTACCAGGGCAGCGTGTGGTTCAGCGCGGCCAACTCAGCCGTGGCCGGCGTCAACAGCGCCTACTCCGACGTAGAGTCGTTCGTAAAACTGCAAGAAGTTAACCGCGAACTCACCCGCCAGAACGTAGCCTTGATGCGCGAAACCGAAGAACTGCGTCAGGCACTCGCCACCGCCACGCGCGACACCACACTCACCGAACGGCTCATGCGCGAGCGGCTCGCCGGCTATTCGCTGATGCCGGCAACGGTGGTTTCGAACAGCGCGGAGCGCACCAACAACTACCTCGTCATCGACAAGGGGCAGACCGACGGCGTACGCCCCGAGATGGGCGTAGTTGGCGGCGGCGGCGTGGTAGGCATTGTCTACCTGACCGGGCCTCACCACTCACTTGTAATCCCCGTGACCAACCGAAAGTCGAGCATCAGCTGCAAGGTGCGCGGCCAGAACTACTTCGGCTACCTCTTGTGGGACGGGCAGAGCATGATGTCGGCCTACGTGGACGACGTGCCGCGCTACGCCCGTGTCAAAGAGGGGCAGGCCGTAGAGACCAGCGGCTACTCCGCCGTATTCCCCCCCGGTATTTTCGTGGGCCGCGTGCGCAAGGTGAGCAACTCGTCCGACGGGCAGTCGTACCGCCTCGACGTGACCCTCGGCACCAACTTCGCCAACCTGCGCGACGTGATGGTGGTGACAACCCCCTACAAGGCCGAGATAGACACCCTCAGGGCGCACGCCAGCCAAGCCGACGACGGCACGCAGGGCGCAACGCAAAACCTCAGCAACTAACCGATGGTACAAACATTCCTTTCGCGCGCCGTGTGGTTCGCGGTGCTTGTGCTGTTACAGGCACTCGTGTTCAACCACGTGCATATATTGGGCTACGCCACGCCGATGCCCTGCCTCTTCTTCCTGCTCACGCTCGACAGCGGCACGCCCCGCTGGGTCTATGTGGCTTTGGGCTTCGCCCTGGGCCTGACCGTCGACCTTTTCAGCAACACCCCCGGCATGGCGGCCAGCGCAATGTGTCTGCTCGGCCTGGTATGCCCGCTTGTGCTGAAAGTGTTCTCGCCCGGCGACAAGAAGTACGGCGGCGCGGACAACAACGAGACGTTCGTCCCCTCGCACGTCACGATGGAGTGGGGCAACTTCGCCCGCTACGTGTTCGCGTGCACGGTAATCTACTGCGTAACGTTTTTCCTCATTGAGTCGTTTTCCGTGTTCGACTGGCAGATGCTTCTGCTCAACATCGGGGGCAGCACGCTGCTCACCACGCTCTTTGTGCTGGCCATGGAGCTGGTGAGAAAGAGCAAGTGACCGCCGGCCGGCATCTGCGGCAACGGCATCGACACAACAATCACAAAGAGACGTGGCACTATCAGAAAAACGCTTCGAACTGCGCAAATACGTCATTGGCGGCGTGGCCATCGCCATAGTGCTGGCCTACATCGTGCGGCTCTTCACCCTGCAGCTGTGGAGTGAGGACTACAAGAAAAACGCCGACTCCAACGCCTTTCGCAAAGACATACAGTACCCCTCGCGCGGACTTATCCTCGACCGCAAGGGGCGAATACTCGTGTACAACGAACCGGCCTACAACATCATGGTGGTGATGAACGACCAGCGCGGCGTGGACACGCTCGACTTTTGCCAAACCGTGGGCATAAGCCGCGAGGACTACATCAAGCGCATGGAGGAGATAAAAGACCCTGCCCGCAATCCCGGCTATTCGCGCTATACGCCGCAGCTCTTCATGGCGCAGATTCCGGCTGAGGAGTTCTCCCTGTTCCGCGAAAAACTTTTCCGTTTCAAGGGGTTCAGCGTGGAGAAACGCGCCACCCGGCAGTATACCAGCGGCATCGCCGCCCACCTGCTCGGCGATGTGGGCGAAATCAGCGAAAAGGAACTCCTGCAAGACTCCACCCACTACTACGCCCCCGGCGACTACATTGGCAAACTCGGCGTAGAGCGCGCCTACGAGGAGCAACTGCGCGGGCAAAAGGGCATGCGCATCATGCTCCGCGACGTGCACGGCCGCACGCAGGGACACTATCAGGACGGCAAGTACGACACACAGGCGCAACCCGGGCAGAACCTCACGCTCGGCCTCGACCAAGACCTGCAAGCCCTTGCCGAACGTCTGCTCGAGGGCAAGCTCGGCGCCATCGTGGCCATAGAACCTCAGACGGGCGAGATACTCTGCATGGCGTCGTCGCCCACCTACGACCCGCGCATCATGACGGGGCGCGACCGCGGCAAGCACCATAAGCAACTCAGCAAAGACCCTATGCGCCCCCTGCTCAACCGCGCCATTATGGGCACCTATCCCCCAGGCTCTACGTTCAAGATAACGCAAGCGCTCACCGGCTTGCAGGAGGGCAGCATCGACCCGCAGATAGCCTTTCCCTGCCACCACGGCTTCAACTACAAGGGCTTGCACGTGGGTTGCCACGGGCACGCTTCGCCCATCAACCTTGTGCCGGCCATCGGAACGTCGTGCAACTCCTACTTCTGCTGGAACCTCTACCGCATGCTCAGCAACAAGCGCAAGTACGGTACGGTGCAGAACGCCATGACCGCCTGGAAGGACTACATGGTGCGCATGGGTTACGGCTACAAGCTGGGTGTTGACCTGCCTGGCGAGAAGCGGGGCATGATACCCAACGCCGCCTACTACGACAAGGCTTACAAGAAATCGTGGAACGGGCTGACGGTCATCTCCATCGCCATCGGGCAGGGCGAAGTGACGGCCACGCCGCTCCAAATATGCAACCTCGCCGCCACCGTGGCTAACCGCGGCTACTTCATCACGCCCCACGTGGCGCATGCCATACAGGGCGGACAGCTCGACCCGCTCTACAGCCAGAAACGCTACACCGGCGTGGACCGGCGCTGGTATGAATACTGCGTGGCCGGTATGCGCAAGGCCGTACTCGACGGCACGTGCCGTGCGGCAAACCTTCCCGGCTACGAGGTGTGCGGCAAGACGGGTACGGCGCAGAACCGCGGCCACGACCACTCCGTGTTCATGGGTTTCGCCCCGATGAACAGCCCGCGCATCGCCGTCTCCGTCTACGTGGAAAACGGCGGCTTCGGAAACGTGTACGGCGTGCCTATCGGCGCGCTCATCATGGAACAGTACCTCAACGGCAAACTTTCGCCAAGTTCCGAGGCAAAGGCGCAGCACTTCCAGAATATGCACATCAAATACGGCGACTACGCTCG
>CAVGTD010000026.1:0-29192 GCA_963632215.1 Clostridiales bacterium | reverse complement strand
CGGGAGAAAGGCACGGCTAACTGTTTGTCCCCGGCTGTTTGCCGGGTGAGCGGGTTATCGGATTGCGTCGATTACTTCGGGGAGCGAGAGGGTTTGCTGCTCGCCCGTTTCCATGTTTTTGAGGGCTATCTTGTTCTCGTTTATTTCTGTTTCGCCTACGAGAGCCACGAAGGGGACGCTGTGGGCGTTGGCGTAGCTCATCTGCTTCTTCATCTTCACGGAGTCGGGGTATACCTCGGCTGAGATGCCCTCGCGGCGGATGGCGGCGGCGAGGCGGAGGCAGTGGGCTGCTTCGGCCGGACCGAAGTTGATGAAGAGGATGCGTGCGCCGGAGTTGGTTTCGGCAGGGTAGAGGTCGAGCTGCGTCAGCACGTCGTAGATGCGGTCTGCGCCGAACGAGATGCCCACGCCGCTAAGCCCCGGCAGACCGAAGATGCCCGTGAGGTTGTCGTAGCGTCCGCCGCCGGTGATGGAGCCTATCTGCACGTCGAGTGCTTTCACCTCGAAGATGCAGCCCGTGTAGTAGTTCAGACCGCGGGCGAGCGTCAGGTCCAGCTCCAACTCGTTGCGCAGTTCGCTTTGCTTGAGCGTTTCCAGAACGAAAGCCACTTCGTCCACGCCTTTCAAGCCCGTTTCGCTCGCGGCGAGAGCCTGGCGCATGGTGGCGAGCTTCTCCTCGTTTGTGCCCGAGAGCGAGATGATGGGTTGCAGTTTCTCAACGGCTTCGTCGCTGAGGCCTACCTCGCGGAGTTCTTCGTTCACCTTGTCGAGGCCAATTTTGTCGAGCTTGTCGATGGCCACGGTGATGTCCACAATCTTGTCGGCCGCACCGATGATTTCGGCAATGCCGCTGAGGATTTTGCGGTTGTTGATTTTGATGCAAACGCGTATGCCGAAGCGGCTGAACACCTCGTCGACAATCTGCATCAGTTCCACCTCGTTGAGCAGCGAGTCAGAACCCACCACATCGGCGTCGCACTGGTAGAACTCGCGGTAGCGGCCCTTTTGCGGACGGTCGGCGCGCCATACGGGCTGTATCTGGTAGCGTTTGAACGGCATTTGCAGTTCGTCGCGGTGCTGCACCACATAGCGGGCAAAGGGGACGGTGAGGTCGTAGCGAAGTCCCTTCTCGCAGAAGCGTGCCGCAAGCTGCGCGGCGTTCTTCTCGCTGTATTCCTCGGTAGACACTTCGCCGCGGAAGTTGCCCGAATTGAGTATTTTGAAGAGCAGTTTGTCGCCCTCCTCGCCATACTTGCCCATCAGCGTGGAGAGGTTCTCCATGGCCGGCGTTTCGATTTGCCGGAAGCCGTAGAGGGCGTACACCTCGCGTATGGTGTTGAATATGTAGTTGCGGCGGGCCATTTCCACTGCGCCGAAGTCGCGCGTGCCCTTGGGTATGCTTGGTTTTTGAGCCATAGTCTGTAATGTGTAATTGTTTGTGGAGCAAAATTGCAAAATTCCGTTGAGACACACGAACGTTTACCCTCAAACACACGAATATCCGCCCCAGTCCGTACCGGGTACGGCTGTGGCGGATATTCTCCGGTTATGGTGGCAAAAGTTTGTTTGCGGCTACTTCCAGCCTCCGCCCAGTGCGTGGTAGAGGTTGATGGTGGCTTGCAGCTGCTCGTAGCGGTCGTTCACCTGCGTGAGCTGCGCACTGAAAAGGTTTTGCTGCGCCGTCAGCACTTCGAGGTAGGTGGAACTGCCGTCGTGAAAGAGCATATTGGTTGACTCCACCGAACTCTCCAACGCCGCCACTTGCAGAGTGCGCTGCGCCGCCTTGTCGGTGGCCGTCTTGTACTGGCAAAGCGCGTTGCTCACCTCCTCGCCCGCATTGAGCAGACTTTGCTGGAACGAGAGCAGAGCCTCCTCCTGTTGAGCCTGGGCAATTTTGAGATTCGCTTTCAACTTGCCCCGGTTGAAGATGGGCTGCACCACCGAGCCAATGGCCGACACCAGGAACTTGCCCGGATTGGCGATGGCCGCCCCGGCGTTGTTGGTCCAGCCGAGCGTCACGTCGATGCTGACGTTGGGGTAGAACGCCGAGCGCGCCACCTGCGTGGCGTAGTAGGCCACGGCCACGTTGCGCTCAGCCTGGCGCACGTCCGGGCGGTTGCTGAGGAGCTGGAGGGGAACGCCCGTTTGCATGTCGGCCGTGAGGGCTGCCTCGTCGAGCGTGCTGCGCTCAATGCCCTGCGGGCTGCACCCCAGCACGGAGCAAAGGCTGTTCTCCATTTCGCGTATGCTGCGCTGCAGGTCGGGGATGTTTGCCAGCACCGAGCGGTAGTTTGCCTCGGCTTGGGTGACGGCCGCCTCGTTGGTCATGCCGTCCTCCTTCATGTCGCGCATGGTCTGTACGCTCTCTTTCCAGTTCTCGGCCGTCTGTTCGCTGATGGCCAGCTGGCGGTCGAGCATCAGGAGCGTGTAGTAGTCGTTGGCGATGGTAGCCACGAGCTGAGTCTGCACGGCTTGGCGGTAAGCCTCGCTCTGCTCCACGGCCGCCTTGGCCTTGCGCTTGGCATTGGCCAGGCTGCCGAAAACGCCCGTTTCCCAACTTGCCACAACGGGGACGGAGTACGTTTTGCTCACCACCTCGCTGCCGAAGCTCGTGATGCCCACCTGCGGCGAGAAGTTCACGCTCGGGTAGAATGCCAGCCGGGCGGCACGCAGCGAAGCCTCGGCCTCGGTGATGCGCAAGCGGGCTATGCGCAGGTCGGTGTTGTTGGAAAGCCCCTGCTCGATGAGCCGTTGCAGCCGGCTGTCGGTAAACACCTCGCGCCACGAGCGGTTGGCCATGCACTGAGCGGTGTCGGCCGTGAGCGTGTCGGCGGCGTTGCCGGATGCGGCGCGGTAGAGGCTGTCGGTGCTGACCGCCGGGCGTTCGTACTCCTTGTAGAGCCGGCAACTGTTGAGCGAGAGCGAGGCAGCCGCCAGGGCGAGTATGGGTAGGGTAGTGCGGATTTTACTTTTCATTGTCGTAAAGAGTTTGAAGTCTGTTCTTGCCCATCACCTTCTCGTCAATCCATTTGAACACGATGAAGAAAACAGGCACCACGAACAACAGGGCGAGCGAACCGATGAGCATGCCGCCCACCACGCCCGTGCCGAGCGAGTTGTTGCCCTTTGCGCCAACGCCGTTGGCGAACATCAGCGGCAGCAGGCCGAAGATCATACAGAGCACCGTCATCAGGATGGGGCGGAAGCGCACCATGGCTGCAGTCATTGCCGAGCCGCCAAGGCCCATGCCGTTGTTGCGCCGCTCCATGGCGTATTCCGTCATAAGGATGGCCGTCTTTGAGAGCAAGCCAATGAGCATGATGAGACCCGTTTGCAGGTAGATGTTGTTTTCAAGTCCCATCCACTTGGCGAAGATGAAGCTGCCCGCCAGGCCGAACGGTACGGAGAGGATGACCGCGAACGGCACGAAGAGGCTCTCGTAGAGCGCACAGAGAATCATGTAGATAAGCAGGAAGCAGATGCCGAAGATGATAATCGTATTGTTGGACGACTGCGCTTCCTCACGCGTGATGCCGGCAAAGTCGTATCCGTAGCCGTTGGGCAGCGACTGCGCCGCCACCTCCCTGATGGCTTTCAGGGCGTCGCCCGAGGAGTAGCCGTCGGCTGCCGTGCCGTTGACGGCGATGCTCGAGAAGAGGTTGAAGCGCGTCATGCTCTCTGAGCCGTACACCTTGGTGAGCGTGACAAACTGGTTGAGCGGTGCCATTTCGCCCTTGTCGGTGCGCACAAAGATGTTTTTGAGCGACTCCATGTCGAGGCGGTATTCCGGCGAGGCTTGTATCATCACGCGGTAGAGCTTGGTAAAGCGGTTGAAGTTCGACGCGTACACGCCGCCGTAGTAGCCGGCCATGGCGTTAAGCACGTCGCTGGGCGACACGCCCATCTTCTTGCACTTCACTGCGTCGACATCGACCATGAACTGCGGGAAGTTGATGTTGAACGACGTTTGCGCTGCCCCAATTTCCGGACGTTTCTTCAGTTGGGTGAGGAAGCGTTGGCAAGCCTCGTAGAGGTCTTTCTCCGAACCGCCCTTCTTGTCCTGAATGTAGCACTCGAAACCGCTGCTCTGTCCGTAGCCAGGAATCATAGGCGGCGTGAACACGAACACCTGCGCGTCCTTCACGTCGGCCGTTCGCTTGTAGATGTTCTCGCTGAGCGTCTCCACGCTGTTCTCCTTGCCCTTGCGCTCGTCCCAGTGGCGAAGTTTGATGATGAACATACCGTACGAAGCGCCGTCGCCAGAGGTCATGCCCGTACCCGAAATCTTCGAGTAGTGCTCAATCTGCGGCAGGTCCTTGATGCGGTTTTCAATCTTCGTCATCACCTTTTCGGTCTCCTCAACCGAACTGCCCGGTGCCGTCACCACGTCGATGTAGGCCGAGCCCACGTCCTCCTGCGGCACAAGTCCCGTCTTGGTGGTGGTCATCAATACGCCGAGCAGCACGAGGAAGCAACCCAGTGCGCCCCAAATGAGCCACTTGTGCTTGATGAAGAAGCGGATGCCCTTGGCGTAGCGGTCGCGCAGATGCTCGTAGGAAGCCTCGAAGGCAATGTGGAAGCGTTCCATAAAGCTCTTCTTGCCCTTGCCGCGGCTCTCCTTGGCCGGACGCAGGATGAGCGAGCAAAGTGCCGGGCTGAGCGTGAGGGCGTTGACCGCCGATATGCCCACGGCCACGGCCATCGTCACGCCAAACTGCGTGTAGAACGTGCCGCTCGTACCGCCCATGAAGGCCACGGGGATGAACACTGCCATGAAGACGAACGTACAGGTGAGGATGGCCGACGTGATGCTGCTCATAGCGTCGACGGTGGCCAGGTAGGGCGAGCGGTAGCCCTGGTCGAAGTTTGCCTGCACCGCCTCGACCACAATGATGGCGTCGTCCACCACAATGCCGATGGCCAGCACAAGGGCGAAGAGCGTAAGCAGGTTGATGCTGAAGCCCGCCACGGAGAGCGCGGCGAACGTGCCGACGAGCGACACAATGATGGAGATGCTCGAAATGAGCGTGGAACGCAGGTTCTGCAAGAACACGAACGTAACGAGGATTACGAGCAGGATGGCCTCGATGAGCGTTTTGAATATCTCGTGGATACTTGCGTCGAGGAAGTCCTTCGTACTCATCAGGTGAGCTACCTTAACCCCCTTGGGCAGGTCTTTTTCGATGCTCTTGAGGTAACTGTCGATTTCGCCGATCACCTCGTTGGCGTTCGAGCCGGCCGTCTGGAACACAAGTGCCGTAGCTCCCGGGTGTCCGTCGATGTGGGCGTGCTTGGTGTATTCGAGCGCGCCCAGTTCGATGCGCGCAATGTCCTTCAAGCGCAGCACCTTGCCGTCGGGCAGGGCCTTGACCACGATGTTGCCGAACTCCTCGGGCTTTTCGAGGCGGCCGCGGTACTTCAGGGTGTACTTGTGTACGTTTTGCGAGTTCTCGCCCAGCGCGCCCGTGGCGGCTTCAAGGTTCTGCTCGCCCAGCACCTGTTCCACGTCGGCCGGCACAAGCTTGTACTGCGCCATTACCTCGGGCTTGAGCCAGATGCGCATGGAGTAGTTGGCACCCATGTTCACAATCTCGCTGATGCCCGCGATGCGGAGCAGGGCCGGCTGGATGTTGATCTTCATGTAGTTGGTGAGGAACGTCTCGTCGTACGTGTCGTCCTCGCTGTACAAGCCGAAGATCTTCAGCAAGCTGTTCTGGCGCTTGATGGTCGTTACGCCCACCTTCGTCACTTCGGCCGGCAACTGCCCCTGCGCCTTGCTCACGCGGTTTTGCACGTTGACGGCCGCCATGTCGGGGTCGGTGCCTTGCTTGAAGTAGATGTTGATGGTGGCGTCGCCCGAGTTGGTGGCGGTCGATACCATGTAGGTCATGTTCTCCACGCCGTTGATGCTCTCTTCGAGCGGCACAATCACGCTCTTCTGCACACTGCTGGCGTTTGCGCCCGTGTAAGTGGCCGATACCATGACCGTAGGCGGAGCAATGTCGGGGTACTGCTCAATAGGCAGCGTGACCAGGCCGATGATACCCACAAGCAGAATGGCTGCGGATATCATGACCGAAAGGATGGGGCGGTCAATAAATCGTTTGATGTTCATCTCTCTCGCCTCCTACTTTATGGTTTGACCTTCCTTGACGTTGGCAGCGCCGGCGCTGACAATCACGTCGCCCTCGCTCAGACCGCCGCTCACTACGTAGCGTTTGCCGTCGTCGAGAGGCAGAATCTGTATGAGCGTGGCCACGGCCTTGCCGTTGACTACCTTATATACGTACACCTGGTCCTGCACCTCGTAGGTGGCGGCTTGCGGTATGACGATGACGTTTGCCATGTCGTAGGGGAACACCACCGCCGCGCTGCCGCCGCTCGACAGCACGTGCCCAGTGTTGGGGAACGTGGCGCGCAGGCTCACCGCGCCCGTCGACCCGTCGACCACGTTGCTCACGGCGTCAATCTTGCCCTTCTGCGCATAGGTCGACCCGTCGCTCAGGAGCAGCTGCACGGCGGGCATTTGCTCAATGGCGCGTTCGAGCGAGCCGGACTTCTTGACAAGGCCCAGCACCTCGGTCTCGGTCATCGAGAAGTAGGCGTAGATTTTGCTGTTGTCCGACACGGTGGTCAGGGCGGTCTCAATCTGCGGACTGACCAGCGCGCCTACCTTGTAGGGAATCATGCCAATTTTGCCGTCGGCCGGACTTTTCACCACCGTGTACGACAGATTGTTGCGCGCGTTTTTCAGTTCGGCCCGCGCCAGCGAGAGCTGCGCCACGTTGCCGCTGAGGGTGTTGGCGGCCGTCTGCCGGTCGAGGTTCGAGATGATGTTCTTGCCGTAGAGGTTGTCCTTGCTCTTCGACGTTACCTTAGCCGTAGCTACGTTGGCCTCCGCCACGCGCACGTTGGCCTCCGCCGTTTCGAGGGCGGCCTCGTAAGGCACCTGGTCAATGATGAAGAGCGTTTGCCCCTTCTTCACCATTGCACCCTCGGCCACGCAGATTTTCGTGATGGTGCCCGACACCTGCGGGCGGATCTCCACGTCGTGCACGCCCTTGAGCGAGGCGGAATACCGCTGGTCGAGGTGGATGGTCTGGCGGGCAATCTTCGATGTCTCGAAGTGTTCCTGAGAGGGGGCGGCATCCTGCTGCTTCTTGCCGCACGATGTCGTGAGGCACAACGCAAGAGCCACGAGCGCGGCTGCGCTCAACGGGAAATGTTTCTTTCTTCTTTGCATAGTGTGTTACTTGTCTGAATAATATTCCTCATAAAAACCGCTGCAAAGTTCCCCATTGCGGCCCGCCCAAATTTGCACGGCGTATTCAATGCCATTTGCCTCAAAACGTCATTCCCACGGCAAGCCGCTCACGGCCTCGTCCGGCCGCAACGCAAAAGTCCCCGTTGCAACCGCATGGCGGAGCAACAGGGACACTTCACATAAAGAAAATGATGAAAGAAAACATTTTATGCAAACCCTCTCCCGCTGGAGAGGCACCTAAAACAATTCAATAGACTGCTGCCGCGGCCCCGCAGCCGGGGACAAGCGGCCTGCAACAAATTCACAGTGCAAAAGTAGCGAGGGGCAAAAACCGAAATTTGCCTTAAAAGGTCAAAACGCTTATTCTGAAAACTTTACGGCGCAGCGTGCGCAACTGACTGAAATGGGGTATCTTCGCAGACACAAAGAAAATTGCATGAAAGAAATCCCACAGCCCGACTTCAAAGTGATGTTCAAGCAAAGCGTCGCCCGAGGCGAACGGCTCGAGCTGAACTTTGGCGAATACCTCTATTTCAGTGTGACGGCCGGCGTTGGCACCCTGCGAGCCAGCGGCGCAACCTATGAGCTGAAAAAGGACGACACGTTTATGGCCGCCCGAAAGACGCGGATGGAGTTCCTGGCCGGCACGGAAACGCTGCAGCTCTTTGCCATAAGGCTGGGTGTAGACGCGGTGAGGGACTTTCTGCTTCACGCCAAGAAAGCACCCTCAGACGGCCGCGGCACGGACAACGCCAACGTGCAGCGGCTGCCAGGCCACCTGCTACTGCGCGGACTCATGCAGGGCCTTAACGACAGCGTCGACAACGACTACCGCGCCACGATGCCCCTGCTCTACCTCAAAACGCAGGAGTGTCTCAACGCCGTGGTACTTGCCCAGCCGGCCCTCTACCAATGGTTTCGGCAAAAAAACGTGGACGACAAGATAAACCTGCGCGAGTTTATGGAAGCCAACTACCGCGAAAACGAGCCGCTCGAACAAATGGCCGCCGCCACGGGGCGCAGCCTTTCCACGTTCCGCCGCGACTTCATGGCGGAGTTTGGCACAACGCCCAGCAAGTGGCTTCTGCAAAAACGCCTAGCAATGGCCTACCGCTACATAGCCGACGACCACAGGCAGCCCTCCTCGTTCATCTACGAGATAGGCTTTGAAAGTTTCTCCCACTTTTCACGGACGTTCAAAGCCCAATACGGCATTTTGCCCTCGGAGTTGCTAAAGGCTTCCCAACTTAGACACTTAGACACTGGACTTAGACACAAAACTTAGACACTCAGACCCTTGTTCAGCCCTCTCTGCTTTGATATGTAGTATATGGACTGCAAAAAACAACCGAAAGATGCAGTCTATACACTGCATCTTTCGCCAAGAACAGTCCGCTGCTCCTTTTTTCAAGGGTTCAGAGTGTTCTGCTGCACCATTTTCCCCTTCTTTGTGACAAGGCTTGAGAAGACACTTGCCGGGAGATATGGGCAACTGTCAGCCGCATAGCGCGAGTGCCGAAGGGCAGCATTGCAATGCACCCGGCCAGCATCGCAGTACGCCCCGGGACGTACTCGAGTCCGCCCGTGGGCGCACTCGAGTGCTTCCGTGGACGAACTCGAGTTCTCTGCCGGGCGCACTGCAGTCCGCCCACGGGCGTACTCGAGTGCGCCGCCGGTGTATTGTTTCGGATACGGGGGCGCGGGCTTTGCAAGCTGAAGAACTGCAGAAAAATAGCCAATCTCCGCAAACCGAAAACGGTTTGCGGAGATTGGCTGAGTTTGTTCTCGCCTCACGGGGAGAGGCGGTTGCTGACGCTTACTTTACTCGTTTGGCGGTAGTTGCGCCGTTGGCGGTTACGCTCTTTTCAAGGTATACGCCGTTGGCCGGAATGCGGGAGAGACGCTGGCCGCTCACGCTGTAGTATTCCTTGCTGATGACTTTGCCGGCAGCGTCGGCCTTGGCCGAGTGAACGGAGGCGGGGTCTTTGCCAAGTTCAATGTAGTAGGAGAGGAGCGAGGTGTCTACGTCGGCCGATGCGTCGTCATCGTCGCCGTACGTTGCGTCGTCGTCGCCGAGAAGGCTCATTGCCTTGCGGACGGGGGCGAAACGGCGGGCTGAGGCGTTCTGCTTAGTGGCTGCACGGTGCTTGCTGAAAGCGACGCCGCCGTCGTCAGTGTCGTCAGAGAATTGGTCCTGCAGGTAAGCCACGAACTTCGTGCCGTCGGGGTTGACGAACACCGTACCGGTGACGAGGCTGTCGGGCACTACGGTGGTGACGAGGTTGTAGTCGTCGTCATAGTCGTAGAGCGTTACGTCGAAAGTGAAGTTCTTCTTGAGGAACGCCAATGCGTCGGGGTCCCTGTCGGCCAGGTAGTCGGCAAATGAGGTGGATTTCTTTTCGCCCAATTTCAGGATGCCCGACTGGCGGGTGTATTCCATCACGGGGCTTGCCACTACCAACGTGCCGTCGTCGGTGACAGACGTAGCGTAGGAGTCGTTTTCGTCCGAAATGTAGTGCTTCAAGTCGTCGGTGGTGAGGTCGATTACCGTAGGATGGTAGAACGAGCCGCCGCCAAACTCGGGGTCGCTGTCGGGGTCTTCCTCAACGATGGAAACCGCGAGGTACTTGCCGTTGCGCGAGAGGTGCAGACCGTTGAAGGAATAGCTCTTGCCCGTTACGGCTGCGTCGAGCGCAGTCTGATAGGCCTCCCAGTTGTCCATGTAGCTGTCGGCTGCTTCCTCATAGGCGATGGAGTCGGCCTGCCACTTAGCCTTGTTGTCCGTAAGGAACATGGCGTACGTGGGGTAAGTTGGTACGGAATCCCAGGGGATAAGTCCAGAGGTGTACTGGTCGTACTTGTCGCTGTACTCCGTAACGGCGGCGTTGTAGGCTGCCTTGTCGCTGTCGGTCATGTAAGTGGTGATGTCGGGGTAGCTCACTTCCGTGGGATATTCGGGAAGGTTGTTGATGGCTTCCTGACTGCGGATGATGAGGCTGGTGCACTCCGTGTACTCCCATTCGTCTTTAGAGTTCTTCTTGTAGACAACAGGATAGCAGAAACGGCCCGTATAGTCGCGCACCTGGCCGATGATGACCGAACCGTCGTCGGAGATGTCGTTGGCCATTACGTACTGCGGGTTGCGGCCCGTGAAGTCCTTGGTGGGGGCGGGGAGCTTTTCGCAAACGTAAGTGCCGTCGTCTTGGAGTGTCCAGAGCACGGGGTAGGTCATGCAGTCCTCACCGCCGAACTCAACGTTGTCGTACGCAAGGTCGCCCACGATGTATTTGCCGTCGGCAGAGATGGCGTTCGCGCCGTTCATGCCCGCGTCAGTACCGGTGGGCTGAGGCAGCACGTGCATTTCGCCGTCGAGCCAATACACCGCTTCCGCGCCGTTGTTGCCCACGAGCATACCCTTGTTGTTGAGGGGCGCGCCAAGGCCGAAGCCGTAGTAAACCATGCCGGTCTCGTCGGTGAATATCCAGTTTTCGCCGTCCTTGCGGTCCATGAGCGTGATAACGCCGTTGTTGTCCTCTACTACGTATTTGCCGTCGGGCGACATGTTGCTCAGGAGCGCGCCCTCGTATTTTTCGTAAAGCTGGGCCGATGCCGTGCCGCAGAAGAGTGCGGCGCAAGCCAGTGAGAGTAAAGTTTTCTTCATATACAAATGTGTTTTTGGTTTGTTGTCGTTGTTGAGTCTCCGCAAGTTACTTAACGCACTTTACAGTCCTTACTCCCTTGGCGGTAACAACCTTTTCGAGGTATGCGCCGTGGGTGAGCGGCTTGCTGATGCGCTGGCCTTGCAGGTTGTAGTATGTGCGGCTTGCGGATTGCCCGTCGTTGGCCTGAACCGAGGCAATGCCCGCCGCAGACGACTCTATTCTTGCCTGTTCGGCGTTAAGTACTTGGGCGGCCGAGGTGTCGGTGAGCGGACGGTTGACGAAAGCCACCACGCGGACGTGTTCGGCATCCCACGTGTCGGGCAGGGTGCAGGTGTACGTTTCCTTGTAGGTGTCGCCGTTCCACGTGATGTCGTCGCCCGTAACCCTGGTGAGAGCCTTGCGGAACACGTTGTTGTGCACCTTGTCGCCCGAGCCAATCTGTTCGCCCTTGGTGTTCACTTGGTCCTCCACGAGTTCGACGGTCAGTTTCGACGCAGGGTAGAACAAGCCGAACAGCGAATTGCGCTCGCCCTCGACCGTAGTGGTAAGTTCACGCGTTTCGGCGTTGTATTCGTTGGAGATGTTCACCGACACGAACGCCGGAGTGGAGGCGCACTTCTCGAAGTTGGGCGCAAGCGCCTCGTAGCCCGCAAAGGCGTTGGAATAGCCAATGCTGAACACGGGCAGAGCCGTGCCGTTGCTGTTGTCGAAGACCGTGCGGTCGAAAGTGGCGAGAGGTGCAGAGGTTGCGCCGAGACCTTGGAGGTCGTACGACGACTCCTGCGTGAGTTCGTCGGATAGGTAGCCGATGTGGTGGGCAACCCATACATAATTGGTCTTGCCGGAGAGGATGACACCCAGCGTGCGCAAGCCGTAGGGGCAGTTTGAGCAGGGGAGGGTGGTGAAGTGTTCTACCAAAACCTTGTGGGGGAACGACGTTTGGTAGCACAGCATTTCGGTTGTGCAGGAGTTGTTGCCCTCGTAGTCGTCGCCCTCAGCCACGATCCACGTGCGCAGTTCGTTTTTGCCCTCGTTCAGCCCTTCGGTGGAGATTTCCACGAGGTAGCCGTTTGTGCCGTTGGCGGCAATAGTGCCGGAAATGGGCACTTCTACGGAGTCGCCGCCGTTCAGCGAGTAGAAGAGTTTGGGCGCGTCCACCGTGGCTTCGCCGTAGTTGCCGATGTCTATGGTGGCGGTTACTTTGTCGCCCACCTTAGTATAGGTGTCGCCGAGGGTGCAGCGTTCCACAGCCACGTCGTTGATGGTCGTTTCGTCGTCAACCTCCACAATGGCCTGAATGCAGAGGGCGGGATAGCCCTGTCCCGAAAGGTTCGCCCAGTTGTTGGAAGCGTCCTTGAACCAGCCGGCGTTGGTGTTGGTGGGGCCGTCGAAGTATATGCCCGTGCCGGCAGGAGCTTTGCCGTTGAAACCCACGTAGATGTCGTCGCCCGTAATTTCGACGGGCTGCGCCAGAGTCACGTCGTTCCAGCCGTTCAGCGTTTCGCCCACTTTCGTGGGGCTGCCGATGGCGTAGGAAGTCAGGCTGCTGCGCACCCAACAGTAAACGCCCGTCAGGCTGCCGAGGGTGGCGAAACGGATGCGCTTGATCTTGCTGCCTTTCAAGGCTTGCAAACGTGAACTGGGCAGGCAGATGGCAAATTGAAAGGTAAGCGTTCCGGAACTGTTGGTGTTCCGTATGGCTTCTGCTTCGCTGGAAAGTTCAGTGTTGCAGTAGCCGATGCGCATATCGTGCTGCGCAATGCCGCAAGTGGCGACGCACAAACACACGAACAGCGCAAACGTGCGTAGAATTTTGTTCATATTAACGTAATTATTCGGTTGGTCTTCTTATGCAAAAGTGCAATTTTATTTCATAAGTGCAAAGTTAAGCGTGATAAAACTTTCATATTATAATATTCATGCCCAGAAAAGTGACGTTCTGTACATTGAATTGCTAAAATCTGAACAAAACGGGCTTCTTCTTGTGGAGTGGCAATGGACGTGTCCATTCTTCGTAATATTGCTTAACGGCGACGGAGGCAAACTGCGCATACGCAGAAATCCCTTGCACGCCTCGAAGTGAGAGTGCAAGGGATTTCTTGAAATGTATGATTGGGTGAACCCTACTTATTCAGCGTTGTTCTCGCGGCGCGGACGACGAGGTCCGTGGCCTTCTCCGCCTTCGCGGCGCGGACGGCGTGCGGGACGGTCTTCCCAGCCTTCGGGCTTCTCTTCGAGTACACGGTGGGAGAGACGGAACTTACCCGTCTTTTCATCGATTTCGAGGAGCTTCACCTTGATGATGTCGCCTTCCTTGATGCCGGCTTCTTCCACGCTTTCGAGACGCTTCCATGCGATTTCAGAAATGTGGAGCAGGCCTTCCTTGCTCGGCATGAACTCTACGAAGCAGCCGTAAGGCATGATGCTGACAACTTTTGCGTCGTAAACCTCGCCAACCTCGGGGATAGCCACGATGGCGCGGATTTTGGCAACGGCTGCGTCGATGCTCTCCTTGTTAGGACCAGACACCTGAATTTTGCCCACACCGTCTTCTTCGTCGATGGTGATAGTAGTACCCGTGTCTTCCTGCATGCCCTGGATAATCTTTCCGCCCGGGCCAATGACTGCGCCGATGAACTCCTTGGGAATTTCGAAAGCCTCGATGCGGGGTACGTGCGGCTTGAGTTCGGGACGGGGAGCGGGCATCGTCTCCACAATCTTGCCGAGGATGTGCTCGCGGGCCTGCTTAGCCTGGTTGAGCGCCTTTTCAAGAATCTCGTAGGAAAGTCCGTCGCACTTGATATCCATCTGAGTGGCGGTAAGACCCTTGGCAGTACCCGTAGTCTTGAAGTCCATGTCGCCAAGGTGGTCCTCGTCGCCAAGGATGTCGCTGAGGATGGCGTACTTATCCTCGCCCGGGTTCTTGATAAGGCCCATGGCAATACCGCTCACCGGAGACTTGATAGGCACACCGGCATCCATCAGGGCGAGAGTGCCTGCGCAAACGGTAGCCATAGAAGACGAACCGTTCGATTCGAGGATGTCGCTCACCACGCGGATTGTGTAGGGGTAGTCTGCGGGAATCTGACCCTTCAATGCACGCCAAGCCAAGTGACCGTGACCGATTTCGCGACGGCCTACGCCGCGCTGAGCCTTAGCCTCGCCCGTAGAGAACGGGGGGAAGTTGTAGTGGAGGAGGAAACGCATATAGCTCTTGTCGAGCACGTCGTCAACCATCTTTTCGTCGAGCTTCGTGCCGAGAGTGGCAGTGGCCAGAGCCTGAGTTTCGCCACGGGTGAAGATAGCCGAGCCGTGGGGCATGGGCAGGGGCGAAGTCTCGCACCAGATGGGGCGGATGTCCGTTGTCTTACGGCCGTCGAGACGCTTGCCCTCGTCGAGGATACAACGGCGCATAGCGTCGCGCTCCACGTCGTGGTAGTAGCGGTCAACCAAGGCGTTCTTCTCTTCGAGTTCTTCGGCAGAGAGTTCAGCGTGGGCTGCTGCGTAACGGGTCTTGAAGTCTTCGCGGATCTGAGTGAAGGCGTCTTCGCGCTGGTGCTTGTCGTGGTCGCCGGCTTCGGCAATGGCATAGGCGGGCTGGTAGCACTCGTCCTTAACCTGCTGGCGGAGTTCCTCGTCGTTCACCTCGTCGTCGTATTCACGCTTTACGTCCGTGCCAAGTTCCTTGGAGAGTTCCTTTTGCAACTGGCACATGGGCTTGATTGCCTCGTGAGCGGCTTTGAGTGCGCCGAGCAGTGCGCTTTCGGGCACTTCGTCCATTTCGCCTTCCACCATCATGATGTTCTCCTCGGTTGCGCCAACCATGATGTCCATGTCGGCGTTCTTGAGCTGCTCAAAGGTGGGGTTGATAACGTATTCGCCGTTGATGCGAGCCACGCGGACTTCGGAGATAGGGCCTTCGAAGGGGATGTCGCTGGCGGCAAGTGCAGCCGAAGCGGCAAAGCCGGCCAGAGCGTCGGGCATGTCAACGCCGTCGGCAGAGAAGAGCGTGATATTCACATACACCTCGCAGTGGTAGTCGCTGGGGAAGAGGGGACGCAATGCGCGGTCAACGAGACGTGAAGTAAGGATTTCGTAGTCGCCGGCGCGGCCTTCGCGCTTTGTGAAACCGCCGGGGAAACGGCCTGCGGCGCTGTACTTCTCCTTGTAGTCG
Organism: Clostridiales bacterium; assembly: GCA_963632215.1. Classification (GTDB taxonomy): domain Bacteria; phylum Bacteroidota; class Bacteroidia; order Bacteroidales; family Bacteroidaceae; genus Alloprevotella. The sequence continues at coordinate 14,092 of CAVGTD010000026.1, read as the reverse complement.
CACTGTAAGGGCATAAAGTCTGTGCCGGGCTGAGCCGTCTTCGCAGCACAAACTGTGGCAAGCAGCATGGTGTTGTTCATGCGAAGCATTACGGCACCGTCGGCCTGCTTTGCCAGCTTTCCTGTTTCAATGCTGATGGTGCGTCCGTCAGGCAGAGAAACGGTTTTTGTGATCACGTTCATCTTGATGTTATTTGTGTAATTCGTTTGTTTTTCCTGTTTTGAAACGTGCAAAAGTAGCAATTAATTTCCACGTTATTGCTAATAATCAATCACTTTTTGGCGTTTCGGACATCGCGGCGCAGTCTCCGAAAATGCCTTTGCCTACCATTCGGCTCGCTCAATGACTTTTTGTTCCTCTACGTGCCAGATGCGCCGTCCTGCCACGTTGGGAAATTTGTGTTCGTCGTGGCTCACTACCACCACCGCCCGCCGGCGGTTCTCCTGCGTCAGCATTTGGTAGAGTTCGTCGCGCGAGGTCTCGTCGAGGTGCGTTTCGGGTTCGTCGAGCAACAGGAGGTCGGGCTGCGACACGAAGGCGCGCGCCAGCAGCGTGCGCTGCCATTGTCCGCCGCTCAGTTCCGAGATGGGGCGGTTGGCGAGGTCTTCCAAGTGGAACTGTTCAAGCGTGTGCGCCACTTGCTTCTTGTGTGCGGCGGTAAAAGGTTGGAGCAACTTCTTGCGGCAAGCCATGCCCGAGAGGACGATGTCGGCAACCGTGGTGGGAAATTGGCGGTCGATGTGCCTGTATTGCGGAAGGTAGCCAATGACAGTATGAGCTGCACGTTCAATGCGTCCGCAGGTGGGTTGCAGCAGACCGGCAATGAGCCGCAGCAGCGTGGTCTTGCCTCCGCCGTTCGGTCCCGTCAGTACCACGAAGTCGTGAGCCGACAGTTGTTCCTCGATGTGGCAAAGCACGTGCCGTTCGCCGTAGCTCAGGCAGACGTTGCGTATTTTCAGGAGTGTTTCGTCTTCCATGCCGTTCCGCCTATTTGTTGTTTTCGTTCTTTAATGACGTGGCGATAAGCCGCATTTGCTCCTTTACGTGATAGTCGAGCGGATTGATAGTAGTCACTTTCGCCCCGATGGCTTGCGCCGCTTGTTGCGCGGTGCGGCCGTTGTGCTCTTTCGACACGAATACGGTTCTTACCCCCTTTGCTCGGCACGCGTCGACCAGTGCTTGCAGGTATTGCGCCGAGGCCTCTTTCCCGTCGTGTTCCACGGCGAGCTGTTGAAGACCGTATTCCTTGGCGAAGTAGCCCAATGCCGGGTGGTAGATGAGGAACGCCTTTCCTTTTTCACTTTGCAAGAGAGTAGACAATTCACTTTGCAGCGATTGCATCTCCTTTGTGAAAGCCGTGAGCCGCTCCTTATAGTAAGAGGCGTTAGCACTGTCGGCGGCGCAAAGCGCACGACAGGCGTTTGCTGCCATCACTTGCAAATTCCGGGTAGACATCCACACGTGCGGGTCGCCGCTCTCCAGCTCTTCCCCGTCGTGCTTATGGTTGCTTTCAATGAGTTCAATGCCTTGTGAAAGGTCGACGAGCGCAACGTCTTTCGCACTTTTCACCATTTGGGGAAGTTTCGTCTTCTCAAAGCCCAGCGTACCCACTCGCATCACGAGCCGGCTGTCGTTCAACGCCATCATCCGCTTGGGCGATGGCTCGTAGGTTTCTGGGCTTGCGCCCTGCGGCATGAGCGTTTGCACGCGGTATTTGTCGCCGGCAATGGCTTCCGCCACGTAGCGCAGTGGCTCTATGCTCACGGTGATGTAGCGGTCATGAGCCGTTTGCCCTTGTCTTTTTGAGCAGCCGCAAAGAATGAGGCTAACGAGCAGGAGGGGCAGTAAGGCTTGGATATATATATATAGGTGTGTTCGTTTCATTTCAGAAGTCCAACGGTTTCGAGCAGCAGCCAGTAGCGCACGTACTTGCCGGCGGCAACGGTTATCATGGAGTAGACGAGTTTTACGCGCAGAAATCCCATCGCAACGGTAATCACACTGCCCAGAATGGGAATCCAAGCGAGCAAGCCAGCCCACGCTCCGTAGCGGCGCACCCAGCGTTTGCCTCGTTCGAGTTTTTCGGGGCTTACCTTGGCGTATCGTTCCATCCATCTTTCTTTCCCCAACGACCCAATGCCGTAGTTGAAGAGTGAGCCAAGCGTATTGCCCGCTGTACCCCAAAGCAGGAGTTCGCCGCTGTCAGCCCCCGCGGCAAGCAGCGCGAGCATCACGGCTTCGGAACTGAACGGGAAAAAGCTGCCGGCCAGAAAGGCGGCTACAAACATTCCGGCTCCTCCGTGGTCGGCAAGCATGGTTACGATAGCGTCCATTGTGCAGCGGGGTTTAGAATAAATAGTTGTAAATGCCCAATGCCGCTACCGCCGTTGCGCTGAGGTTGAACCACGGGTCAATGAACCGTCCGTTTGACAGGGCGTAGTAATGGGCGATGAGCAAGGCGGAATTGGTGAGGAACAGACGGAACTGCACGTCGTACTGTTCGGGCAGAAGTAAAATGCCCACAGCGAGGAATACCTCCGTCACGAGTATTGCCAGCATCAGTAGGCGTGTACGTATTTTGTCGGCATAGGCAGTGCGGCAAAGGTGGATGATGGCAAGAATGGTGAAGAACGCGACCGTTCCCAGCGTTACCCATTCGTGAATGCCCAACGTGTCGTATTGCGGCACCCGGAATTGCAGCCAAGGCTTGACGAACAGAAAGGCTGTGTCAAGTTGGTTATGCCAAATGGCGTAGGCGGCATATCCCCAATAGGGGAGAACCAGGCCGATTAGCCCGGCAAGGAAGGTGCGCCAAGTGAAGTTGTGAAGCAGAAACGCCATACAGCCGTAGTAGCACAACGCCAACACGGCAAAGGGCGGAAAAAGCAAACTGCCAATGCCGAGGCAGAGGAATGCGTGGAACGCATAGCCCGGCGCATTCGCGGCTTGGTACGAACCGAACAGGGCAAAGTAGCTCAGCACAAGCAGCAGGGGGAGCAGCGAAAAGACGTTCCACGTGTGCAGACTTGGGCATACCAGCATCAGTGACAGAAACGTCACGCTCATCATGCGCGACCTTATCCGCAACAAGGCGTTACGGTTGTTCAACTCCATAATGAGATAGGCGGTAGCCAAAGTCACGCCCAACCCGCCCCACAACGGCACAGAGCCAATGCAGGGCAACATCCACGCAAGCACGCTCACCAATGCCGTGACGGGCAGGGTGAGCGTGCTTGACACTACGCTATTTCTGAATGAATGTAACAAGTATGTGTGTGCTTACCTGCGCAGAGACTTGCTGCGGCAAGAAGTTATTTGTTCAGCAAGTCCTGGCCGATGTCGCTGCGGAAATATTTCTTCTCGAAGTTGATTTGCTTGGCTCCCTGCATTGACTTTGCCAAAGCCTCGCTCTGGGTTGCGCCGTACGAGCTTACGGCAATCACACGTCCGCCGGACGTAACGAGCTTGCCGTCCTTGCGGGCAGTGCCGGCATGGAAGACTACGCTGCCCTCCACCTCGTTGCCGGTTATTTCGAAACCTTTGTCGTAGGCCTGGGGGTAGCCGCCCGAAACGCACATCACGCAAACGGCGGCGCGAGGGTCAAACTCTACGGTCTTCTCGTCGAGGTTGCCGGCTGCAACACCTTCAAACAAGTCCACGATGTCGCTCTTCAAGCGAAGCATAACGGTTTCCGTTTCGGGGTCGCCCATGCGGCAGTTGTATTCTATCACCTTAGGCTGGCCGTCGCAGTTGATCAGTCCGAAGAAGATAAAGCCTTTGTAGTCGATGCCTTCCTCTGCCAAGCCGTCTACCGTGGGACGGATAATCTCTTCCTCCACTTTCTTCATCCACTCTTTTGTGGCGAACGGAACGGGCGATACAGACCCCATGCCGCCAGTGTTAAGGCCAGTGTCGCCCTCGCCGATGCGCTTGTAGTCTTTTGCTTCGGGCAATATCTGGTAGTGCTTGCCGTCGGTCAGCACAAACACAGAGCATTCGATGCCGGAGAGGAACTCCTCAATCACCACGCGGCTCGATGCGTTGCCAAACATACCGCCCAGCATCTCGCGGAGCTCTTTCTTTGCCTCGTCCAGCGTGGGCACAATCAGCACGCCTTTTCCGGCGCACAGACCGTCGGCCTTGAGCACGTAGGGGGCTTGGAGCGTTTCGAGGAATTTGCAGCCTTCGTCCACTTGCGTGCCGTCAAAGGTGGCGTAAGCGGCGGTGGGTATGTGGTGACGCTTCATGAAACTCTTGGCAAAGTCTTTCGACCCTTCGAGTACGGCACCGGCTTTCGACGGGCCGATTACGGGAATCTGGCTGACGCGCGCGTCTGCCTTGAAGTAGTCGTAAATGCCTTTTACCAACGGGTCTTCCGGGCCAACGACAACCATGTCAACGTCCTTGTCTGCCACGAATTGTGCCACTGCGTCGAAGTCGGTCGGACTGAGATGCACGTTTTCGCCCGCATCCTCCGTACCGGCGTTGCCCGGGGCGATAAAGAGTTTTTCGACCTTGCTGCTTTGCGCAATTTTCCATGCAAGGGCGTGTTCGCGCCCTCCGCTACCCAAAAGTAAAAGTTTCATGTGTGGTATGTGTCGTTTGTTACTTGCGGCAAAATTACCTCTTCGCGCCTTATGCGCCAAAGGAACGGCAATGAAACTTCGCAACGACGGTCTCTGCAGTTTTGTTGTCTATGGAGAATAAAATCGCGTGTTTTGCAAATTTGTTTTCTATAAGTGATAAAATTGCACCGCCGCTTATACTGAATGTGCGATCTCTGCAACGCTTATTTCCCTGCAAGCGTCTCCATAGAACAAAGCGACACCTACATTGTTATTAGGTGTCGCTTTGGCTGTAAGGGAAATTGCTATCTTTCAATTATCCAGCTTTCAATATTCCCTTGTTCAGAGTTGAAATTAATGCCTACCTTGGTAATGGGTTTGCCGCTAAGGGCGAAACGTTGGCGGTAGTTCTTCAAGTTTATTTGTTGCATCGCTGCTTGGGCGTCCTTATTGAGCTTCAGTTCTATGATGTAAAGGTCGGTGCGCGTGAGCAGAACAATGTCCACTCTGCCCTTGGGCGTATGCACCTCCACATCTACCATGTAATCCGTGAGCAGTGAGAAGATGACGAAGAGCATCTGTTGGTAATGCCCCTCGTAATTTGTCACGTGGCAGTAAGGTACGATGCCAAGGAAATCCTGCAACAGACGTAGTGCCGCATCCATGTCCCGATTGTCGAGTGATTGGGCTATGCGTCGGGCAGTGTTGGTAGTGGCCAGCGTATTGGTCGTGACGTACGAGGGAATGAGAGCCTTCGTCAAGCCCACCTTTACCTCTTTGTTGGGGATGTCGAGCGTGTAGTAGTTGTAGTCCCGATTGTATCCCTTGATAGTGATGTAGCCGCTTTGGTAGAGCAAGGGCATGATGGTCGTCATGTTTTCTGTCGGAACGTCAAACTCGCTTTCGTCGGCTTCTACCTGATTGATGTCTGTCGGCAACGTGCCGTGCTTGCGCATCATGTGGATGAGGTAGGTGGGGGTGCCGGAGGCAAACCAATATGCGCCAAATTTCCGTTCGGCAAAGCAGTTGAGCAAACTGTAAGGGTTGAACACATCGGGAGAGAACGCCGAGAAGTGGTAGCCGTCGTAATGTTCTTTGAGCTTGTCTATGGCTTCTCCCTTTGACAGTCCGTTTGCTTTGGCAAGCATCTCGATGTCTTCGCCCATCTGTTCCATAAGTTCCTCATTAGTGATGCCGCAGATGCCTGCGTACTCATCGTCCATCGAGATGTTCCTGATGTTGTTCAACTCGCTGAATATGCTTACCTGCGAAAACTTGGTAATGCCCGTGAGGAATACAAAGCGCAATTTCTTCTCGCAGTATTTCAGCGGGCTGTAAAAGTTACGCATGACGTTGCGGAGGTCGTCAAGCCGTTCCTTTTCATGAGCCACGTCGAGCATCGGTGCATCGTATTCGTCGATAAGCACCACTACTTGTTTGCCAGTCTTCTCGTAGGCAGTGTCAACAAGCCTGATGAGGCGGATGTTGGCATCCTTGCTCGGAGTGGCAATGCCCCATTTCGTCTCTTCTTCTTGCAGCCGGCAAGCCAAATATTCTTCAAGTTGTTCTTTCTCCGTGAACTTGCCGCCGCTCATGTCGAAATGCAGTACGGGATATTCCGTCCACTCTTTTTCAAGCCTCTCGATGGCAAGTCCTTTGAACAAATTCCTTTGCCCTTCGAAATAGCTTTGCATCGTGGTGACGAGGAGCGATTTCCCGAAACGGCGAGGGCGGTTCAGGAAGAAATACTTGCCATTGGTGTGGGTCATACGATAGATGTATGCCGTCTTGTCAATGTACAGTTTGTCCTCCTTGCGAATACGCTCAAACGTCTGTATTCCTATAGGATATAGTTTCAATGCCATAGCCCTCTCGTTTCAGATTTTTCGCATTATAGTCCTTTGTCCGGAAAGCGTCTCCGCCTTTACTTCACCTCTTTCACAAGGTAGAGCTGCGTAGGCAGGTGGTCGGAGTATCCGTCAAGCCATACGCCGCCGGCGTGGGTGCGAAGGGGTGAACCCTTGTAGCGGCCTTCCTGCTGGAAGAGGAAGTCGCGCATGAAGATGGCGTGCTGGAAGTATTTCAGCGAACTGCGGTCTTTGCCCACAAGGTTGCCGCTTACTACGATTTGGTCAAAGTGGAACCACTTGCCGTTGTATTGCATGGTGCCTTGGCCCGACTTGTAGAATGAGTTGTACCAGGGGTTGTAAAGGTCGGTGGCCGACTTTACGTCCTCTTGGTCGCTGAGGCAAGCCAGTTGTTCGGTCATGCTCTTGTTGCCCGGGTCGTCGTTCATGTCCCCCATGATGATAACCTTCGAATCCGGCTCGCTTTTTTGCAAGGCGTCTTTGAGCTGACGCACCTGCCAGCCGGCTCGCTGGCGTGTTTCGTCGCCGGCTGCGCGCGAGGGCCAGTGGTTGACGATGAAGAACATCTTTTCGCCCGACAGCCGGCCCTCCATCACGAGGAAGCCGCGCGTAATGTACGTGGTGTCGCCCTGCAAGTGGTCAATGGGCTGCACCTTTCCCTGCGCGTCGACGGTGAAGCCGAGCATCGGGTCGTCAACTTTGCCCGACGGACCGTAGTTGTATTGCACGCAGAAGTAGCGTTCCAATTTGAAGAGGTTGGGGTTGTAGAGAAAGGCGCACTCTACGCCGCGGCGGTCGTAGCTCGGTATGTCCACGTACTTGTAGCCGCGTTGTGCAAGGCAGGGCTGGCTGACGAGGTCGTTCAGCACGTTGGCGTTCTCCACCTCGGCCAATCCAATGACGGCTGCGCCCACTTTGGGGAGCTTGTCCGTGCAAAGCATCGACAACACTTTGCTGATGTTGTGCAGCTTGTGCTCGTACTTCATTTTGCCCCAGCTGTATCCTCCCTTAGGCAGAAACTCGTAGTCGTTCTTGCCGGCGTCGTGGATGGTGTCGAAGAAGTTTTCTATGTTGTAGAAGCCGATGCCGTAGACGGCGTACCGTTTTTGCTGCGTGGCCTCGTTGCTTGTGCTGAACGAGGTTAGCGTCGTAAGGGCTAAAAGGATTAGCGCGAATGTGAGTAGTGATTTACGCATAAATAGTATGTGTGTATTCGTTGATTAGTGCGGCAAATTTCTGCATTTTTTCCGATATAACGTTGCGTTTTGTACACTCCGGTTTAAATATTCGCATAAACGTAATAGCCTTTCACGTGCTTTTCCTTACTTTTGCAGCGCAATAAATTCACAATCAGGCTCATTTTCCCCTTATGTTTCAGAGGCTTGCAGCGGAGCAAGCGGCGGCGGAGGTTCTCTTCGTATGTCTTTTTAAGGGAACTGCCGGCGACGCAAAGCATACGGAAATACGCGGCAAGTATGGGAAAAGGGCTCCACTACAAATCTTTTATGAAAAAAGGTGTAAAACTTACTGCGGCGGCACTGCTCCTTGCGAGTGGTGCAATGGCGCAAGCCCCTGTCGACACCCTCAACGTAGACAACTCCGACTTTACGTTTACCGAGTCGCAGCTCGACGAGGACAACGACGCCGCGCAGACAGTGTCGAACATCACGGGCCAAAAGAGCGACCCCTACAACTCCGAGGTGGGCTACCTGTTCAGCCCCATGCGTTTCCGCACCCGCGGCTACGACGGCATGTACAGCAACTACTACATGAACGGTCTTCAGCTCAACGACCTCGAAATGGGACGCTTTAGCTATAGTATGGTGGGCGGCATGAACGATGCCACGCGTAATCAGGAGGGCGTTCTTTCAAACGACTTCAACCGCTTCGGCATTGCCGGCATTGGCGGCGGCACGAATGTCAACACGCGTGCCAGCCAGTTTGCCAGCGGCAACAAGATTACGCTTTCGGGCTGCAACCGCAACTACGTGGCGCGCGGCATGTATAGCTACGCCACCGGTCTCAACTCCAAGGGCTGGGCTTTTGCCGGTCTCGTGGGCTACCGTTGGGCTAATCAGGGCAACATCGAGGGTACGTTCTACAATTCTCTCTCTTACTTCCTTTCTGTTGAGAAGCGCATTGGCGACAACCACGCCCTCTCGCTCGTCACCTTCGGCTCGCCCACAGAGCGCGGCCAGCAGGGCGCGTCGACCGAGGAGGCTTACTGGCTTGCCAACTCTCACTACTACAACCCCAACTGGGGCTACCAGAACGGCAAGAAGCGCAATTCGCGCGTAGTGAACGACTACGAGCCTACCGCCATCCTCACGTGGGACTGGAAGATTGCCGACAACATGAAGCTCACCACCGCCGGCGGCTTCAAGTACTCTATGTACAGTTCCACCGCTCTTGGCTGGAACGGCAACGCCTACGACCCGCGTCCCGACTACTACAAGAATCTCCCCAGCTCTGCTTACGACGTGTACGACGGCACAGTGCCTTCGGCGTGGGAACAGCAGGAGTGGAACGTGATGTACGACGCTTGGCAGAACAAGGCGCACCGCCAGATTGATTGGGACCGTATGTACGCCGTCAACCGTGCCGCCGCCGCTCAGGGCGACGAAACGCTCTACTACCAGGAACGCCGTCACAACAACCAGATGGTCGAGACGTTCAACACCATTTTCAACCACGAAATCAACCACAAGCAGAAGTACGCCATAGGTTTCCAGTACAACCACACCAAGGGTATGCACTACAAGACGATGGCTGACTTGCTTGGCGGTACAACCTACACCGACATCGACAAGTTCTCCGCCAACGACTACGGACAGAACAGTCAGGAAGCCCAGAACGACCTCAACAACCCCAATCGCCAGATTGGCGTGGGCGACAAGTTCGGCTACAACTACAACATCTTCGTCAACAAGTCGCGCCTCTACGGTATGTATCAGTACACCGAGGGCAAGTGGCAGTACAACCTGCAGGCTTTTGCCGACGAAACGATGATGGAACGCGAAGGCCTCATGCGCAACGGCCGCGCCGCCGACAACTCTTACGGTCGCAGCGGCAAGGCTAACTTCCTCGGAGGCGGAGGCCGCTTTGGCCTGACGTTCCGCCCCACGGCCTCGCACGTTGTTGCCCTCAACCTCGGGGCAGAGAGCGATGCGCCCCTGGCCCGCAACTCGTTCGTAGCTCCGCGTATGCAGAACGATTTTGTCAACAACCTCACCAACGAGCAGATTTTCAACGCCGACCTTTCCTACACGTTCCGTTTCGGCAACTTCTCGGGTAAGGTGGCAGGCTACTACACGCGCTTCAACAGCGGCGTAGAGCAGACGGCGTTCTACAACGACGACGAATCGCGCTTTACTTACCTCACCATGACGGGTGTTGACCGCGAACACTACGGCGTTGAGGCTGCTTTCAATTACCAGATTACCTCGAATCTCTCCGTCAAGCTCGTCGGCACTTACGGCGAGGCCAAGTACGTCAACAACCCTTTGGCGCAGATGGCCTACGAGGGTTCGAACGCTGCTACCATCGCCGACATCAACGTGTGGCAAAATCCCAACACGAAGAAGTCTATGCCTCTTAGCGTGTTGGCAAAGAATGCCCACGTGAGCGGCTCGCCTCTCGCCGCGGTTAGCCTCGGCGTGGACTACAACGTCAACGGCTGGTTCTTCAGCGCAAACCTCAACTACTACGACCGTGTCTACATCGACTTCAGCGAGTACCGCCGTCTGAGCAACATCAACACGTACGTCCGCACGGCCACTACCACCGTCAACGAGAACGGTGAAAAGACTGTGCAGTACCAGTACTACAAGTGCGACAAGACGGGTACGTTCAGCAATACGAGCGCCACCTCTACCCCGCAGGAAATCAAGGACGGCGGCGGTGGCGTAGTCTTCGCCGATGGCGGCAACGGAAGCATTGTCGAGACTATCTACGCCGAGCAGGAAAAGGCGAAGGGCGGCTTTATGCTTGACCTCTCCATCGGCAAGTACATCCGCTTGAAGAAGGGCAAGAGCCTGAGCATCAATCTCACCGTGCAGAACGTGACGAACAACCGCAACCTCAAAACCGGCGGTTACGAGCAGAACCGTTCCGACTTCTACAACACCGGCACGAAGCGCAGCTACAACTTCTCGCGCAACTCGAAGTACTACTACGCCAACGCCATCAACGGTTTCCTCAACATCGGCTTCAAGTTCTAATTCACACCTTCATTAGCAAACAACAATGAAACTTAAGCAACTATCCATCATAGCTCTCATCGCGACGGGGCTGTTCGGCGTGCAGTCGTGCATGGACAACTTCGACGAGCCCAACACCGACGGCTACATTGTGACAAGTCCCACCGACATCGGCGAGGTGAACAGCACCATCCTCGAAGTAAAGGAGAAATTCTGCGCAAACGGCAGCACAGCCGACTACCAGCGCAACGCCTCCAACTTCTACACCAAGGTGACTGACGACATCATCATCGAGGGCGTGGTTTGCGCCAACGACGTGAGCGGCAACCTCTACCAGACGATTCTCCTCCGCAACATCGACTCTACCAAGACGGGCAGCGCGCAGGATCAGAGCATCATCGTCGGTATCAAGACAACGGCTATTTATCCCTACATCCCCGTGGGGCAGCGCATCAAGCTCAACTTGAAGAACCTCTACGCCGGCGTTTACAGCAAGGTACCCCGCATCGGTCAGCCCGTGCTTTCGTCGTACGGCAACATCAACCTCGGAGCAATGGACTTTGAGTATCTCAAGACGAACATCCAGCTCGTGGGCAAGCCCGATACCACCGTGGCTGAGTGTAAGCCCATTGATCTCACCGATGCCGCAGGCGACGCTTGGCTGCGCGCTTCGGCAAACAAGACCTACCAGAACTCGCCCATTCTCGCCACCGTGCGCGGCCTTATCAAAGAGGTGCAGGGCGAGAACGCCGCAAAGTTCGACGTGGGTACTGAGGACGGCGTGGAAGGACAGACGGAAAGCGTTTCAGCCAACGGCCACAAGATATTCGCTCCCTACGAACTCCACGACCAGGGCTACGGCGTAGACCGCACCATCATGCTCGCGAGCAACAATTCCACCGTTACGCTCCGCACTTCTACCAAGAACCGCATTTCGTTCCTTGAACTGCCCACCGACACCCGCTCCTACACGGGCATCGTGAGCTACTACGACAATTGGCAGGTGCAGCTCCGCGACACCACTGATATCTCAAAGAACTAACATATTAGTAAATACACATTCCACATGAAGAAATACATTTCCCTGTTATTTGCAGCCGCCCTCACGCTGGGCTTCACTGCTTGCGAGGACGTTCCCGCTCCTTACCAGACTATTTCAACCGACACCGACAAGGGTGGCGACTCTTCCGATGAAGCTACGGGCGAAGGCTCGCTCCAAAGCCCCTACAACTGCATCAAGGCCAACCAAATCGGCGCAACTCTCGCTTCGGGCGCAACCACCGACTCCATGGTCTACATCAAGGGCATCGTCTCTTCCATTAAGGAGGAGTACAGTACACAATACGGCAACGCCACGTTCTACATTTCCGACAACGGCTCTACCAACAATCAGTTCTACGTGTACCGTGCCAAGTATCTTGGCAACAACAAGTACGCTGAGGGACAGACCAATATCAAGGTGGGCGACGAAGTGTGGATTTGCGCTCAGATTACCAACTACAACGGCACTGTGGAGACGATGCAAAACGCCGGCTACCTCTACTCGCTCAACGGCAAGACGAGTGCTGACGGTCAGGACGATTCCGGCACCGCCACGGGCGACGGCACGGTGGACCACCCCTACAACTGCGTAGCTGCCAACAACTACACGTCTTCGCTCACGGCTGACACCAATTCTTCGGATGATATCTACATCAAGGGCATTGTCTCTTCTGTAAAGGAGGAGTACGGCACGCAATACGGCAACGCGTCGTTCTACATTTCTGACGACGGCACAAGCAACAACCAGTTCTACGTATACCGTGCGCTCTACCTCAACAACGAAAAGTACACCGAGGGCAAGACCAACATTAAGGTCGGCGACGAAGTGGTAGTTTGCGGCAAGGTAGTCAACTATATGGGCAATACTCCCGAAACGGTCAAGGGCGAGGCCTACCTCTATTCGCTCAAAAGCAGCGAGGTGACCCCCGACACGCCCGACACTCCTTCTGCCGACCTCGAAGGCACTGTCTTTACGGCTAAGGATTGGAACATTGCCAACGGAACCGCCCTCGAAACCCTAAACCTTTCTGACGGTACTACGCTGACTTTCGACGGCGGCGGCAATACCAACGTTCCCAAATACTACGACAACGGCACGAACGTGCGTATGTATCCCAAAAACTCTGTTACAGTGACAAGTTCTTCGAAGAAGATCGTGAAGATTTCCTTTGCTTGTGACTCGTACAACGGCGAAACTTATAACTCCAGCGGCGAGCTTACCGTAGAGCCGGGTCTCGTGTCTAAGAACGGCGATATCTTGGTAGTAAGCAACGTCAATGCTACAAGCACGAAGATAACGCTTACTCCGACAACTACAAGTGGTGTGGCCAGCCAGTTGCGCTTCACGAAAATAGCCATCAAGTACGCTGACTAAGCGAAGAGCCTTGCGCTCATCCGTTCAATAAATAAACCGTTGTCGCCACACTTTTCTACGGCGACAACGGTTTACTTTCTCTCAACTCAACTCTCATGAAATACCTCAAATATCTTTTCCTTCTCTTTCTCTCTTTGACCTTCGCGGCTTGCGGCGACGACAATGACGATGTGGTGCCAAAAGGGGATACAACCACCCCGAGCAAGGCTGATCCTGAGGTGGTCAACCGCCTCGAAGTGCCTGCAATCCCCGAGAGCAATGCCATCATTGTCTCGCACTGGACGGTCGAGAACGGCGACAGCGTGATGACCTATTGCTTCCAGTACGACGCGCAGAAGTACCACTCCAAATGGGTGGCTTTCCGCTTTGACGCGGTTACAAGCAAGGACGTGACGGGGCGCAGCAATAATTTTATTGACGACCCCAGCGTCTCTTCTTCCCTGTGGATTGGCAGCAACAGCTTTTGGAGCAATAATAGCGAACACAGCTACGACCGCGGGCACCTCTGCGCCTCCGAAGACCGCGTCTATTCTTCCGCAGCCAACGCCAATACGTTCTACATGACGAACATGTCGCCGCAAATATCCTCGTTCAATCAGGGCTATTGGGTGACGCTCGAAGGACAAATTCAGAAACTCGGACGCGACCGCAACTTCTGCGACACGCTCTACGTGGTCAAGGGCGGTACCATCGCCAACGACAAAATCCTCGGCTACGTAGACCGTCCCAACGGCAAAAAGGTGGCCGTCCCGATGTACTACTTCGTGGCACTCCTCAAAGTCAAGAACAAACAGTACAGTTCCATAGGCTTTTGGCTCAAGCACGAGGAAAAGAATTACAGCTACGAGAAGAAAGCCCCCCTCTCCGAAATAAAGAAGACTATCGTCACCATCGACCAGCTCGAGGAATACACCGGCATTGATTTCTTCCACAACTTACCCGACCAAATAGAGAAAAACGTGGAGGACCTCAACGAGCCCTCTTCTTGGGGCTTCCAATAAGCCCGTGACCCCCTCGTTGGCTAAGAACCAAAGCGAGGCAAAG
>CAVGTD010000025.1:0-29299 GCA_963632215.1 Clostridiales bacterium | reverse complement strand
CCCAACGCCAGTTGTCCTGGATTTCGAGGATAAACTTGGAGTAGAAGGGATGGTGCGTGTACGACGTGAGCGACACGTAGTCGTCCATGTTCAGGCCGAGGTAGTCCGTCACGTAGGTCTGCGGCGTGTACGTCTTGCCGTCGGCAGCCTTCACCTCCTTGGGCAGTTCGCCGAAGTAGCCTTTGTAGATATTGGAGAGGTCGTTCTTCCAAGTGAGGGAAATCTTGTTGAGTTTGCCCTTGGCGATTGCGCCCACGTAGGCCGAAGCCACTGCGTCGAGCTGGTTGAAGTTGAAGAGGCTGTCGCCGTAGAGCGTGCCGGGGGCGGGCATTGCGTCCTGCGGCACCATGCCGTAGTTCTTCATGCAGTAAACTGCGTCGTAGAACGAGCCGCCCTGCGAAAAGCTCACGTCGCCGTGGGTGCGGATAGCCTTGTCGGCGCGGTCCATATAAGTATTGTATACGAGGAACGACTCGCAAAGGTCGTGCGTGCCCTTGCCCATACGGAGCAGTTCAGCCTCGAAGAAGCCGAGCGAAGAGTATGCCCAGCACGTGCCGCTCTGGTTTTGGTCCTTAATCGAAGTGATGGGGTTCTCCTTGACGGTGGTAAACGTGATTTCGTCGGTTTTGGCAGGAGTTGCCTTTTTGCGTGCAGAGATGTTTCCCGGCAGCAGGCACAGCAATGCCGCTGCAATGAGGAGCGTCTTTTTCATGTGTGGTTTGTTCTTTATAATGTTTTATTGGTTTGCCTTCTCAATATACTATAGGGCTGTCGTCCTTGTGTTGCTCAACGAAAGCCTCAACGTCAGCGGTGCGGTAGGGAATGAGTTCCTTGCCGAGGAAGCGGCAGCCGTCCTTTGTTATCAGCACGTCGTCCTCGATGCGTATGCCGCCGAAGTCGCGGTATTCGTCAATCTTGTCGAAGTTGAGGAATGCGGCGTTCGTACCTTCCTTACGCCATAGGTCGATGAGGTCGGGGATGAAATAGATGCCCGGTTCGTCGGTGACTACATGGCCCACGTCGAGACGGCGGCCGAAGCGCAGGGCGTTTGTGCCGAACTGCGTAGAGGGGCGCGTTTCCTCGTCGAAGCCCACATATACCTGGCCGAGACCTTCCATGTCGTGTACGTCCATGCCCATCATGTGGCCCAAGCCGTGGGGAAGGAACAGGGCGTGAGCGCCTGAGCGCACAGCCTCAGCCGTGTCGCCCTTCATCAGCCCCAGGTCTTTTAGGCGGTCGGTCATGAGCGTGCAAACGGCCATGTGCACGTCCCACCAGCGCACGCCGGGACGTGCCTGTTCGAGGGCCAGGTCGTGACAATCGGCCACAATGTCATAAATATCCTTTTGCTTCTGCGTGAAGCGGCCGCTGATAGGCGTGGTGCGCGTGTTGTCGGAGCAATAGTTCTCGTTGGTCTCCGCGCCGGCGTCAACCAGCAGCAGCCGTCCGGCTTCAAGGGGGCGGGGCGAGGGGTAGCCGTGGAGAATTTCGCCGTGCATCGTCACAATGCTCGGGAACGACACCTGCGCGCCGTAGCTCGAGGCAATGCCGTCAAGCACGCCGCCGATGTACTGTTCCGTCATGCCGGGACGAGCCAGGCGCATGGCCATGGTGTGCATCTTGTAACCAATAACGGCGGCGCGTTCGAGTTCTTCAATTTCCTCCTCGCTCTTCACCGTACGCAGTTCGATGACCGCCTTGATGAGGGCGAGCGAAGCCGCCTCGCGCTGCTGCGAGGGATGCACGCCGAGCAGGTCCATGATTTGGATTTTCGTGTCGTGGCGGTAAGGGGGCAGGAAGTGCACCTTGCGCCCGGCAGTCACGGCTTGCTCCACCATCTGGGCGAGCTGCGCCATGGGGGCGGAGTTGGCCACGCCGCACTCCTCAGCCATCTGGGCTACGGAAGTGACGGAGCCGTACCACACGATGTCGTCGATGTCGATGTCGTTGCCAACGAGGGTTTCCTTGCCCGTGTCAGCGTCGATCACACCCACCAGACCGTCGCGGTGCTGTCCGAAGAAATAGAGGAACGAACTGTCCTGGCGGAATTTGTAAACGTTCGAGGGATAGTTATTAGGACTGTCGTTGTTGCCGAAGAGAAGAATAAGGCCGCTGCCCACTAGCTGGCGCAAACGGCTGCGGCGTTCTGCGTAAGTCGCTTTGGGAAATAGCATTTCGTGCATCATTTTGGTTATACGGGCAAAGGTTTGCCTTTCAGATTGTGTTTTCCTTGCCTACAATAATAGGCAAAAGTACGTATTTTCATCCATAATAAAGTATATTTGCAATATTATTTAGCTTAGGCGGACTTAACGTACCAATCGCAGAATTTATGTCATTGACACTTCCACAAAACACGGGTCTTGTACTTGAGGGCGGCGGAATGCGCGGCGTTTTCACCGACGGCGTTCTCGACTATTTCCTCGACCGTCACATCACGTTCCCCTATGCCGTTAGCGTGTCGGCGGGAGCCTGCAACGGGTTGTCGTTCATGAGCGGTCAGCGCGGACGGGCAAAGATTACAAACATCGACATGCTCGAAAAGTACCGCTACATAGGCATGAAATACCTGTGGACGCAACATTGCATCTTCGACCGCGAACTGCTCTACGACAAGATTCCCAACGACATTCTGCCATTCGACTACGAGGCGTGCTTCGCCAACCCGATGGAATTTGAAATGGTCACGACGAACTGCCTGACGGGCAAGCCGAACTACATGACCGAACGCAGCAACCCCGACCGGCTGCTCGCCATAGCCAAGGCCACCTCTTCCCTGCCCTACGTCTGCCCTATCGTGTGGCTCGACCATCAGCCCATGCTCGACGGCGGCATTGCAGACTCCATCCCCGTGGAACGAGCCATGGAGCGCGGACATAGTTTCAACGTGGTGGTATTGACACGCAACAAGGGCTACCGCGAAAAGGCTCGCGACATCAAAATTCCCCGCTACATCTACCGCCGCTTTCCCCGTCTGCGCCTTTTGCTGAGCAAGCGGCACGCCATCTACAATGCCCAGCTCGAACTGGTGGACCGGCTCGAAGCCGAGGGGCGCATCCTCGCCATTCGCCCCGAACGCCCTCTGGAAGTGGGGCGGCTCGAAAGCGATGCGAAGAAGCTCACAGCTCTCTACGAGGAAGGATACGCCTGTGCCAAGAAGGCTTTTGAGGGAAAATGACTCCCCAAACGCCAGCGAAGCAAGACCGAGAGGTTTTAGAACATTTCATTTCATCGCTGATTTTGAGCCGCCTATCGCCGAAAACACGCACATCAAGCCCCAGCGTTAACAAACGCCAACAGACATTCAGTAGTTAATCGTAAATTTGCCTTGATTTTCATCCCGTCCTTTTGCAATGAGCGCATTTTCTTGCTTTGGAAAAGGACACCGCAAATGAGCGAACCGTTACCTGACCACATAGAGAATGACTACAGCCCCGGACAAAAGACTGACCGCATTTATCGTTGACGACAACACGAAGGCTGCCGAAACACTGGCTGCCGACCTCAGCACGATGGACATCATAAAAGACGTGCGCACGTTCCAGTCGTACCACGAGGCCACGCTGCCCATCCTTGAACACCAGCCCGACGTGTTGTTTCTCGACGTGGAAATGCCCGGCGTGTCGGGGCTGGACTTCCTCGAAGCCATCAACTCCAAAATTTCCTTTTCGTTCAAGGTTGTGTTCTACACGGGCTATTCAAACTACATGATCGACGCCATACGCCATTCGGCGTTCGACTTTCTGCTCAAGCCCTACAAGCGCAGCGAACTTTGCGCCATTGTGGAACGCCTGGCGCAGGACGGCGGAGCGGGCAAGGGGCTAAAAGCCCTTACGCAAGACGACCTGCCGCGCAAGATTGCCATGCAGACCGTCAGCGAACTTCTGCTCGTGAAGCAGGAGGAGGCTCTGCTGTTCAACTACGCCAGCGAGCAGCGTTCGTGGCGCATCCAACTGACGGACGGCAGCGTTCATCCACTCAAAAAAAGCGTGACGGCCGACGATATCCTGCGCCTCAGTTCCGTCTTCGTACGAGTGAGCAACACGTGCATCATCAACCTCACCTACCTTATGGCCATTGAGAACAACACGCAGCAATGCCGTTTCGCGCCGCCCTTCAACGACCTCGACGTGAAAGCCTCGCGCCGCTATTTCAGCAAACTGAAAGAGCGTTTCGAACTGCTCTGAGGCAGTCCCCTCCTGCTTTTCGCCCTCACTCCACGGGCTTTTGCACAGTCAAATCGTCCTTGCAAAAGCTAAAAAGCATTCATTTATAACGTGGTTGTGAGCGGAATGCGTTATATTTGTAGGAGATAACCCCTGTTTCTTTTTCGGCAAACGCACGTAGCGGCGCACTTTCGCCAGCTTGTTTGCCGTGTTACAGAACCACAAAGCGCATTCTCCTATGAAATTCAAGCATATCCTTTGCACCCTCGCAGCGGCTTGTGCCGTAAGTTTGTCGTGCGCAGCCCAGACGGCGCGCGAAGTGTTGGACAAAACCGCCACAAAGCTGAAAAGCAGCGGCGGCATCGAAGCCCGTTTCGAAGGCACGCAGTTCAAAGGCACGCACGAGAGCGGATCGGCATCGGGCAGCATTCAGGTTGAGGGCAACAAGTTCAAGATTGCTTCAAACGCCATGACCACCTGGTTCGACGGGCATACGCAATGGACGCTGATGAACGGCAGCGACGAGGTGAACGTGAGCAATCCCTCGGCGGCCGAACTGCAACAAATCAACCCCTACACTTTCGTCAACCTCTACCGGCAGGGCTACGACCTCAAACTGGGCAACACCAACTATCACGGGAAAAGTTGCTACGAGGTGCGCATGACGGCGCAAAGCAAGAAGAACGGCATACAGACCGTGCTGGTTGTTATCGACAAGCAAACGCTCCTGCCCTGCTCCATCCGGATGAAGGACTCTCACAACGAGTGGACGCGTATCCGCGTGAACAGCATAAGCACTAAGAAACATTGGGCGGACACGAACTTCCGATTCGACACGAAGAGCCACCCGGG
This sequence comes from Clostridiales bacterium, assembly GCA_963632215.1. Taxonomy (GTDB): domain Bacteria; phylum Bacteroidota; class Bacteroidia; order Bacteroidales; family Bacteroidaceae; genus Alloprevotella. The sequence continues at coordinate 24,281 of CAVGTD010000025.1, read as the reverse complement.
CATTGAGGTTATCGACCTGCGTTGACCAGACTTTCCCCTCACGAAGCAAACACAATCAATCATCCCCAAAATAACATTGACAATGACCACCACACCCCAAAGCACAGGCGTGGAACCTTGCGTGATTTTAGGTTCAGGACCTGCTGGATATACCGCAGCCATCTACACCGGGCGCGCCGGACTGCGCCCCATAATCTACGAAGGGCTGCAACCGGGCGGACAGCTCACCATCACCACCGAGGTGGAAAACTTTCCCGGCTTCCCCGAAGGCATCGACGCCAACGAGCTGATGGACAACATGCGCAAGCAAGCCGAACGGTTCGGAGCGGAAATACGCACCGCTACCGCCGTCAAGGCCGACCTCAGCCAAAGCCCCTACACCCTTTGGTTTGACGACGACACCACCGTGCAGTGCGAAACGCTCGTGATTGCTACTGGCGCATCGGCAAAGTACCTCGGCCTGGCCGACGAAACAAAATACCAGGGAGCGGGCGTGAGTGCGTGCGCCACTTGCGACGGCTTCTTCTACCGCAAAAAGACGGTGGCCGTAGTGGGCGGCGGCGACACGGCCTGCGAGGAAGCAAGCTATCTGGCCGGACTGGCAAGCAAAGTTTACCTCATTGTGCGCAAGCCTTTCCTGCGTGCCTCCAAGGCCATGCAGGACCGTGTGCTGAACAACCCGAAGATTGAAGTGCTGTTCGAGACCAACACCGTGGGCCTCTTCGGCGACGGCGGCGTGGAGGGTGCGCACGTGGTGTTCCGCAAGGGCGAAAGCGACGAGCGCAGCTACGACATTGCCATCGACGGCTTCTTCCTCGCCATCGGGCATCGTCCCAACAGCGAACTCTTCAAGGAGTGGGTGAAGACGGACGAAACGGGCTACATCCTCACCGAGGGCGATTCGCCCCGCACGGGCATCCCCGGCGTATTTGCCGCCGGCGACGTGGCCGACCCTCACTACCGTCAGGCTATCAGCGCAGCAGCCAGCGGCTGCAAGGCGGGCATCGAGGTGGACCGCTACTTGAAGAGCAAGGCGTAAACCCAACCGCCACCGCCATCCATACAAAAGGCATCAGCCACGGCACGCGAATGTTCGTTTGCCGTGGCTGATGCCTTTTGTGCCGCTTCGTGGGCGGGGTGCCTGTGCGGAGTGTGTCACTGCGCGTACCTCATGTAGTCGGGCAAGGGTTCTTGCTTGGCCTTTTCGTACTCCTCGGGCAGGAGTTTCTGCACAAGCGGCAGAATGTATTTGTGAAGCACCTTTTCGTTGAGCTGATGTTCGGCCTCTATACGCTCGGCGTGGGGGTAGTATTTTGTGAACGAGTTGTAAGCGTTCACCGGGTTGACGCATTTGTCGTTGATGCCGAACACGCCGTAGCAGAGTTCCTTGTCTTCAGCGTCGATGCCGTCAAACTGTTTGCGCTCCATCTGGTTGAAGTGCTTTATGGTGTCAGCCGTCACGCGAAACGTCTTGGCGTTGTCCTTGCGCCCATTGAGCCAATGGTGTTCGCCCGTACGAAGCACCTTGCTCATGGTCGACATACGAAACGCCGGGTTGACACAGATACGCAAATGCCCGCGCATCTGCTGAGCGTACATTCCGCCCATGCTCGTGCCGATGATAATGTCGGGTTGTTCCGTTTCTACAAGGTTGCGCAGGAAGGGCAGAGCCTCGTCTGGGTCGACGGGGATGTCGGGAGCTACTATTTCGGCCGAAGGGAGCAACTTGCGCAAAAGCTGCACCGTACCCGATGCCCCCGACGAAGCGAAACCGTGAAAATAGACAAGCTTCATTGTTCTTTCTCTTATATATTAGAGGTGTACTTGTTATTCGTTGACAAGGGGGAGCGTGGCGTAGTCGCGGCTGTATCGCAGCATTTGGTCGTCGTAGCTCTCGGTATAGTCCACCGTCACGTCGGTGATATTGCCCTCTGCGTCGCGCACGGCACGGTAAACGGGGTTGATGAAACCCTTGTAGGGCGAAAGGTGGAGTTTTTCGTACCGGGCAAGTATTTCCTTGTGGAGCGCAGGGTCAATCTTCACGCCGTAGTCCTCCACAAGTTTGCGTGCGCCTTCGTAGTCGCCCTCGCTCTTGATGCGCTGTATCTCGGCGAGCAAACGGCCGAAGAGGTCGCGCAACTTGGCGTAGTCGTTAATGCGCACGTAGGTTTTGCCTTGTTTCTTCACCAGTTCCACCACTTTTTCGGCCTTGCCCTGCTCGTATGCCCAGCGGGCTATGAGGGCGCGGTTGCGCATGTGGGCTTCCTCAATTTGGTTGCCGGGCTTGATGCGCACGAGCTGTGTCATCAGGCCGTTCATCATATAGGTGTAGTACTGGCTTTTGTAAGCTTCAAGGTTGGGGGTCAGCCCCAGGTCTACGAGTTTCTGGTCGGCCACATAGTACAAGCCGAACAGGTCGGCGCGGGCTTCCTCAATGGTCGAGCCGTAGGCTTTGAGCGAGTCAGGGTCGGTGCCGGGGAGGAGTTTGCCGCTGCCGTGGCCCAGGCACTCGTGCAGGTCGGTGTGCAGGTCGTCGCAAGCGTCGCCGTACGTGGCAATGAGTTGGCGCGTGGCGTCGTCAATCACAAATTCCTTGTCCATGCCGCTGCCGTGGGCCGCTTTGTTGTAAGCGTCGGTCAGGTTGCCGATGGTCACGCTCTTCGAGCCGTATTCACGGCGAACCCAGTCGGAGTTGGGCAGGTTGATGCCGATGGCGGTCGAGGGGTAGAGGTCGCCGCCAAGAATGGCAGCCGTGATTACCTTTGCCGAAACGCCCTTCACCTTTTCTTTCTTGAACGCTGCGGCTACGGGCGAATGGTCCTCAAACCACTGCGCGTTGTCGGAGAGTTTCCGGGTGCGTTCGGTGGCGGCAAGGTCCTTGAAGTTCACGATGGCCTCCCACGAGGCTTTCATGCCCAGCGGGTCGCCGTACGACTCGGTGAAGTAGTTGGTAAAGTCCACAAGGCTCTCGGTGTCTTTGAGCCAGTGTATGGAATAGTCGTCGAATGTGCGGAGGTCGCCCGTGCGGTAGGTTTCAACGAGCAGGTCGATTACCTTTTGCTGCGCGGGGGTGTCGGCATAGGGACGGGCTTTGAGCAGGTTGTCCACGATGCGTTCAATGGCTTGCGTGTACATGCCGCCCACTCGCCACACTCGCTCGGTGAGCTGCCCGTAGTCGTCGCGCTGCAAGCGGCTGTTCATGCCGGTCATCACGGGACGTGGGTCGTCGGCAGCCTTGCGCTGCGTGTAGAACGTCTCGGCCTCGTCCTGCGTAATGCCTGGGGCGTAGTAGTTGCAGGCGGAGGTCTTCACGAGGTCGTCGCCATCCTTTTGGTTCACTCGCATGGGCATCACCGTGGGGTCGAACATCACGGGGAAGAGTTCGTTGCACATCTCGTCCACACTCTGACTGCCGATGAGCGGCAGCTTTTCCTTCGGCAGTTGTTTCAGCGCGGCACGGAGTTCGTCCTGCGAGAAACCGGGCGCGAACTTCTCGCAACCGTAGTGGTGGTGAATGCCTGAGGAGAACCACACTCTTTTAAGGTATACGCCCAAGGCCTGGTAGAACCTACCCTTGCGGTCGCCCTCGTAGCCGGTGTACACGGCTTCGAGCAACGCGCGGATGCGCAGGTTGTAGCGTCCGTTCTGGTCGAACAGTATGTCGCGCCCTTCGAGGGCGGCTTCCTGCAAGTAGTAGATGAATGTCTTTTCCTTGAGCGTGAGTTTGTCGAAGCCCTCCACCTTGTAGCGGAGCATCTGTATGTCGGCAAACTTCTCATCGGTATACTTAAACGTGTCAGCCGCCTTTTGCGCTTGTGCGCCGGCGGCAGCGGTTGTGGCCATAGCCATGGTCAGTAGGAGTGATTTCATTGGGCTTGTTTCTTTGCGGCAGACGTTGTCCGCTCTGAGTGCCTTGCGGCAAGGCTTAAGGGTGGTAATTTATAGAACGCCCCCCTTAATCCTCTGAGGAGACTTCGTTGTTGTTGATGACGTAAACGTCCTCGTCGGCGGTTTTCATGTAAAGGTTCACGCGCGCCACGCGTTCAATGGCCTCGGGGTCGTTGTCGAGTTCGTTGAGTTCGTGCGTGTCGGCGGCGTACTTGTCCTCGTACTTTTTTATTTCTGTGCGCAGGTCGTCGTTTTGGCTCTTTATTTCGTAGCGATGCCAAAAGCTGTTAGGGTCGAGAAACCCCACCACGACAATGAAGAACACGATCACCCACAGGTAGCGGTGACGCGCGATGCTCTTTCCTATACAGTGAATTGCTTTTCCCATTTCAAATTCCGAGACGCTTTTTCCGTTTCGCCCCTCTCGTGCAAAGGTAGTCCTTTTTGCGCCGTTTTGCCCTTCGTGCGGAGCGAAATGCGCTTTTGCGTTCCAAGCGAAACAAGGAGAGAGCCTTGCAGCGTCCGTTTTCGAACGGTCTGCAAGGCTCTCTCCCTGTCTGCTGAGGCGGTCGTTAGTACACAAGCCGCACGTTGTCCACCCAGAGCGTGTTGCCTACGGTACCCACGTAGGCACCGCCGTGGCTCGAGTCGAACTGCAGCACGAGGTGGGTCGGCGTTTCGTTGGCCGAAGCCCATCCCACTTCTTTCACGGCTACCATCTTGCCCTTTGAGTTGCGGGCGTACTTCGTGAGAGCGCCCGAGGTCAGAGCCCAGGCCGAGGAGTAGAATTTCTTGCTGCGGATGTCGCCGTACTCAATGTTGAACGTCTGGTTGTTCTTCCAGTCGGAACTGCTGCTGAAACGGTGAATCATCGTGCCGACGCGCTTGGCGTAGATATTGCCCTTGGAGTCTTCCCAACGCTTTTGCAGGTAGAGGATGCAGTCGGCCATGTCCTGCCCGGCCACCGTCGAGCCTTTGGCTATGCCGTTCTGGCGAATGCGGTTGCCCTTGACGATGTGCGCCTTGTAGTCGAACATGATGGCCTTGGGACGCTTCGTGAATTTCAGGCCGGCGTTGAGCTTGGCCATGGGGTTCTTCGTGTCGGTTATGGGCTGGATGGTGTTGCCGAGGAAGATAGAGCCGGCGGCAAGCACCTTTATGTTGATGATGCCCAGCACCTTTGCCTCTACGATGTGGGTGTAGAGCTTCACGCACGAGCCGTGGCCGGGGTGGCTGTCGCGGTACACGCTGGTATTCGTCTTGGTCACGCCGCTCACCTTGGCCCACACGTTCGACGAGCCCCAAGGCTGGCCGATGTGCCAAAGGGTCACGGTGTTGCCGCCGAGGATTGCGCTTTCCTTGATGGTCTGCGAACTCCACTGCTCGAAGTTGCCCTTGGGGATGTACTGCGTAGTGCTGCCCTCGGTCTGGTCTTGCTGGTCGATGTATTCAATGGAATAGGGAATGGCTCTTGCCGAACTGATGCCGAGCGCGACCAATGCGCTCAATGCGATAGTGCGTAATTTCATGATGGGGTGTATGCTTGCCCGGGACGGGTGTCTCGTCGACTCCTTGCCGGGCTGATGTGTGTGTGTTTATTGTTTGCGTTTATGATTTCTCGCGCCGCAACGGGCTGGGTTAGAAGGCTTCGTTGATATTAAAGATGAAGCCGCCGCCCTTGCGGGTTAATCCGTAGTCGATGCGTATGTTGATGCGCTTCTTGAACTCCCAGCGGTAGCCCACGCCGGCGTTGGGCAGGGTATGCCGCCATTTCAGCTGGCTGAAGCTGGGGAACGCGTTGGCCGCCGCCACCCATGCCACCACGCCGTGCCGTCCCTTGATGTGCTGGCGCAATTCTATCTGCGCCTCTGCGAGGTCTTGGTCGCGGTAGCGTCCGTCGTAGTAGCCGCGCATTCGGTCGTTTGTACCAAGTTCGGCGAGGAATGCCCACGGGGTGTGCCCGTAGTTGAACATTCCGTGCAGTTCGCCGGCCAGCACCGCGCCTTTCCACAGTTTGCCGTAGGTGGAGAATGTCACCTCGGTCGACGAGAAGTTGGCCGCCTTGTTGCCCAAGAAGCGCGGCGTGAACGTTTGGTCCACCTGCACGAAAACGCCCCGGCTTGCGTTGAGCATGAAGTCGCGCGAATCGTACGTAAAGCTCAAACCGGCCGTATAGGCTCGCGCTGTGCCGCTCTGCCCCTGCCACAGGTATTTCTTCTCTTCGTCAATGCCCCTTGCCTGCACCACGCGGTAGTTCACCAGCGGGCCGAGATAGATGTTGGGGGCGAGGCGGAACATGAAGCGCGCCATGGCGGTAATGCGGTTGCGGCGGTAGTCGGTCTCGTTTGCGTCGTTGTCGGCGTTGTCGTAGCCCAAGCCCCAGAAGCTTGTGGTAAACGTGGAGAGGTTTACCTTGTAGTCGAGCTGGTAGCGTTGGTGGGGGAAGATGTGCGTGCCGCGCAGTCCCACGAGGAAGAAGCCGGCGGTTGTCATGTTGCTGTAAACGGCGGCGTTCGAACGCGGCAGCGTGGGGTCGCTGCGGTCGGCGGAATAGGTGGCCGTGCCGAGCAGTCCCAGGCCAAGCCCCGTGGTACTTGAATAGTTGGGACCGGGCATAAACCCGAAGTCTATCTTCTTCCGCGAGTCGGTCTTGTTGGAATTCTTGAAGTAGCCGATAACGCGCTGCACAAAGCCCCTCCGCCGCACCGTGCTGTCGAGGGCTGCGCTGTCGGGCAGTGCGGCCTGCGCCAGTGTGTCGGCCGTTACCACTGCGGCGGTGTCGGCATTGGCGGGGCTTTGCGCCAGCATTGTGCCGGGGACGGTTGCGCCCGATGCGACAAGGGCCAGGGCTAACAGCGGATTGTGACGGGCTTTGTTCATTTCGGCTGCAAAAGTAAGGTTTTCAGCGCATAAACTATTTATCGGCGCAACACTAATTGGCGCAACGGAGTTTCCGCCCGTGCCTTTTGGCTCAAAATGAACACATTACTTGGCAAAAACGAGCGTGTTACGCTTTCCTCCCTACTCCTCCCCACTCCTATATATAATAGGTATGCCGGCGAACACGTTCATTGGTCTGCCACACGTCAAAAAGGCTCGCCCTTATTGGCAGAAAAGCTTAACAAATGTTACTCCACCGGCTGTGGCAGCGTGTTTGCGACGTACTAGGGCAGAAACAAACAAAAAAGAACATCTTATGAACTTCGACAACTTTACCATCAAGGCGCAACAGGCACTGCAACAGGCAGTGGACCGCGCACAGCAAAACGGGCAGCAGGCCATCACCCCGGTGCATCTGCTCGCCGGCGTGATGGCGGTGGGCGAAAACGTCACCAAGTTTCTCTTCGGGAAACTTGGCGTGAACGAGCGCGCGCTGCAAACGGCCGTCGACGGCGAGCTGCAGCACCTGCCCCACGTGAGCGGCGGCAACAGTTCGCCCTATCTCGACAACGACGCCAACTCGGTGGTGCAACAGGCTCAGGCCATTGCGCAAAAGGCGGGCGACACCTACGTGGGTCTGGAACCCATGCTGCAAGCCTTGCTCGCCGTCAAGGGCACGGCCTCGCAAATGCTTAAGGACGCTGGCGTGACGGCCGACACGCTCGCCAGCGCCATCGCCGAACTGCGGGGCGGCAAGAAAGCCACTTCGCAAAGCAGCGAGGACACCTACCAGGCTCTTGCCAAGTACGCCCGCAACCTCGTGGAGGAGGCGCGCGCCGGGAAACTCGACCCGGTAATCGGGCGCGACGAGGAAATTCGCCGTGTGCTGCAAATTCTTTCGCGCCGTACCAAGAACAACCCTATCCTCATCGGCGAGCCGGGTACGGGCAAAACGGCCATCGTCGAGGGCCTGGCTCAGCGCATCGTGCGCGGCGACGTGCCTGAGAATTTGAAAAACAAACAGCTCTTCTCGCTCGACATGGGCGCGCTCGTGGCGGGCGCAAAGTACAAGGGCGAGTTCGAGGAACGCTTGAAGAGCGTCATCAACGAGGTGACGCAGGCCGAGGGAGACATTATCCTCTTCATCGACGAAATCCACACGCTCGTGGGTGCCGGCAAGGGCGAGGGGGCTATGGACGCCGCCAACATCCTGAAACCGGCCCTTGCGCGCGGCGAACTCCGCAGCATTGGCGCCACTACGCTCGAGGAGTACCAAAAGTACTTCGAGAAGGACAAGGCTCTCGAACGCCGTTTCCAGACGGTTATGGTGGACGAGCCCTCGCCCGAGGATGCCATCAGCATTCTGCGCGGACTGAAAGAGCGTTACGAAAACCACCACCGCGTACGTATTCAGGACGATGCGCTCATAGCCGCCGTGCAGCTTTCCCACCGCTACATCTCCGACCGTTTCCTGCCCGACAAGGCCATCGACCTCATGGACGAGGCTGCCGCCAAACTGCGTATGGAGCGCGACTCGCAGCCCGAGGAACTCGACGAGATTACCCGCCGCCTCCGCCAGCTCGAAATTGAGCGCGAGGCCATCAAGCGCGAGAACGACACGCCCAAGCTCGAACAGCTCAACAAGGAAATTGCCGAACTGGGCGAAAAGGAGAAGGACCTGCGCGCCAAGTGGGAGGGCGAGAAGGAGGTGCTCTCGAAAATCCAGCAGGACAAGCAGCAGATGGAGCAGCTCAAGTTTGAGGCTGAACGAGCCGAACGCGAGGGCGACTACGGCCGCGTGGCCGAAATACGCTACGGCAAGCTCAAGCAGTTCGACGCCGACATCAAGGCGCAGCAGGAGCAGCTCCGCAACAGACAGGGTGCGGAGGCAATGGTCAAGGAGGAGGTAACGGCCGACGACATTGCCGACGTGGTGGCCCGCTGGACGGGTATCCCCGTGACGCGTATGCTGCAAAGCGAGCGTGAGAAGCTGCTCCACCTCGAAGACGAACTCCACCGCCGCGTGGTGGGACAGGACGAGGCCATTCAGGCCGTGGCCGACGCCGTGCGCCGTTCGCGCGCCGGGCTGCAAGACCCGAAGCGCCCCATCGGTTCGTTCATCTTCCTCGGCACCACGGGCGTGGGCAAAACAGAGCTTGCCAAGGCGCTGGCCGACTACCTCTTCAACGACGAGAACATGATGACCCGTATCGACATGAGCGAGTATCAGGAAAAGTTCAGTGTCAGCCGCCTCGTGGGCGCGCCTCCGGGATACGTGGGCTACGACGAGGGCGGTCAGCTCACCGAGGCCGTGCGCCGCAAGCCGTACAGCGTGGTGCTGTTCGACGAGATTGAGAAGGCGCACCCCGACGTGTTCAACATCCTCTTGCAAGTGCTTGACGACGGCCGACTCACCGACAACAAGGGGCGCACGGTCAACTTCAAGAACACCATCATCATCATGACGTCGAACATGGGTTCGCAGCTCATTCAGCAAAGGTTCGAGGCTCTTGCCAACAAGAACGCCGAGGAACGCGAGCGCATCATCGACGAGGCGAAGACCGACGTGCTCGAGATGCTCAAAAAGACCATCCGCCCGGAATTTCTCAACCGCATCGACGACATCATCATGTTCCAGCCTCTGACGCAGCCCCAGATCGAGCAGATTGTCCGCTTGCAGATTGGCGGCATACAGAAGTTGCTCGCCGAGCAGGGCGTAACGCTCCGCGCCGACGACAGTGCCGTGCGGCTCGTGGCTCAGGCCGGCTTCGATCCCGAGTTTGGCGCACGCCCCGTGAAGCGAGCCTTGCAGCGGCTCTTGCTCAACGACCTCAGCAAGGCTCTCCTCGCCGGCACGGTCAACAAGGAGCAGCCCATCTTCGTCGAGGCCGACGGCGACGCGCTCCGTTTCCGCAATTAGCCCCCGCTACGCTCCGCCGGCCGCACGGCGAGAGCACATGCTATCCCCACAGTCCCCAAGGCAGCCCTGCCGCCTTGGGGACTGTGCCGTTATGTCCGCCGCCCCGCCACCGGCTTGCCAAAAAGTCACGCTCCGTTAACACGCTGCAAACATTGCTGCCAAAAAGGCAAGGCACGCCCGGCGGCATGGTCTGTGGCACGGGTGTTGCGTCATTGAGGGTGTTCGCGGCTGGCTCGCACAGCGGCGAACGGCAAACATTCCACTAACAACAAAACAAAAAACATTCATACTATGTCAATGCATTATTCACAAGACTGGCTTCCCAGCGCATTCAACGATTTCTTTGAAAACAGCTACATGCAGCGCGCAAACGCCACCGCCCCCTCTATCAACGTGGCCGAGGACGACAAGAACTTCAACGTCGAAGTGGCCGCGCCGGGCATGACCAAGGACGACTTCAACATCCATCTCGACGAGAACGGCGACCTCGTTATCAACATGGAGCGCAAGGCTCACGAGGAGAAGAAGGAACGCAAGTACCTGCGCCGCGAGTTCTCGTACAGCAAGTACCAGCAAACGCTCGTCCTGCCCGACAACGTGGACAAGACGAAGATTTCGGCCGAGGTGAAAAACGGCGTGCTCGACATTCAGCTGCCCAAGCTCTCGCCCGACGACGCCAAGGTGACGCGCGCCATCGAGGTGCACTAACCGCCGCATGAGCCATTGCGAAAGCCATCTGCCATTTACAGTTTCCCGCCCCGCATTGTTGGGGTGGGAAACTTTTGTTTTATACCTTTGCACGTGAACACAACGGCAAACGAGCCATGAAGACCAACCAGCCAAAGCGCGCCGTTGAGCCGGCATACCACTCGCGGCTCAACCCCGAAAAGGCCAACGCGCTCTACATACGCATTCTCGAAAAACTCACCAAGGAAAAACTCTACCGCGACCCCAAGTACAACACCTTCCGCCTGGCAGCCGACCTGCAGACCAACACCCGCTACATAGCCGCCGCCGTGGCCGTGTGCACGGGCGGCAACTACAGCGCGCTGGTCAACAGGCTGCGCCTGCGCGACGTCGACAAAATGATGCGCTCGCCGCAGTTCGCCGACCTGACCACGGAGGAGATTGGCCTGATGGCCGGATTTTCGTCGCGCCAGGCGTTCTACCTGGCCTTTGCCCGCGTATACGACTGTACGCCCCGCGCCTACCGTCTCAAGGTGAACGGCGGGGAATGACCGCGCGGCACTCTGAACCCTTACACTCCCTTTCACGTGATTACAGAAACCGAAAAACAGCAAATCACCGCCCTTGTGCGCCACTGGGTGGTGCCGGCCATTGGCTGCACCGAGCCGATCTGCGTGGCTCTGGCCGCTTGCCGTGCCGCCGAAGCCCTTGGAACGAAACCCGCGCGCATCGAAGCGAGCCTCAGCGCGAACATCCTGAAAAACGCCATGGGCGTAGGCATACCCGGCACGGGCATGGTGGGCCTGCCCATCGCCATTGCCCTGGGCGCCCTGACGGGACAGTCGGAATGGGGGCTTGAAGTGCTGAAAGCCTGCACCCCCGAGGCCGTCGAGGACGGCAAACGCTACATCGCCGAGGAACGCATCAAAATCAGCCTCAAGCCCGACGCGCCCGAGAAGCTCTACGTGGAAGTCCGCGCCTACGACGACGAAGGCAACCAAGCCACCGCCGTCATTGCGCGCGAGCATACGCATTATATATACGTGGCCCGCAACTCCGAAGTGCTGCTCAACGCCCCCCTGCGCCCCGACAGCGGCAAGGATGAGCCGCGCGAGGGCGAAAAACTGCGGCTCACGCTGCGCAAGGTGTGGGAGTACGCCACCACCATGCCCCTCGAAGAGATTGAGTTCATCAACGAGGCCCGCCGCCTCAACGAGGAGGCCGCCCGCCGCTCGCTCGAGGGCAACTACGGCCACTGCCTGGGCAAGGCGCTGAGCCGTCCGCTGGGCCGAGGCATCATGGGCGACAACATATTCTCGCACATCCTCTCGTCCACCTCGTGCGCCTGCGACGCCCGCATGGCCGGGGCCATGATACCCGTGATGAGCAACTCAGGGTCGGGCAACCAGGGCATCTGCGCCACCAACCCCGTGGTGGTGTTCGCCGAGGAAAACCACAACACCGCCGAGGAGATGACCCGCGCCCTGATGCTCTCGCACCTCACCGCCATCTACATCAAGCTCAACCTCGGCACGCTCTCGGCCCTGTGCGGATGCGTGGTGGCAGCCACGGGCTCGAGCTGCGGCATCACCTACCTGATGGGCGGAAACTACGAGCAGACAACCTACGCCGTGAAGAACATGATAGCCAACCTCACGGGCATGATATGCGACGGGGCGAAGCCCAGCTGCGCCCTGAAGCTCACCACCGGCGTAAGCACCGCCGTACTCTCGGCCATGCTGGCCATGCAGGGCAACTGCGTGACGAGCGTAGAGGGCATCATCGACGACGACGTGGACCAGAGCATACGCAACCTCGTGAGCATCGGGGCCGACGCCATGAACGAGACCGACCGCTGCGTGCTAGACATCATGACCCACAAGAGCCGGTAAACTCGCCGCAACGCGGCGGCCTGTCGGCGTACGCCGTACGGGCTACGCGCGTCGGGCGTACAAACCACGTGCGTCACACGTACGGGCCACGCACGTCACCCGTACGCCCGACGGCAATTTTCCGCCTCATCGGGGCGACAAGTCCCGGGGCTAAAAAACGGAAAATCGGCGTTTCCTTTTGCCCGTCGCACTCGTTGCACTATCTTTGCACACATATTAGGCTAATCCCCCCACATTAGAATTATGATCAATCGAGAACTGATAAGGCTGAAAGTGGTTCAGCTCGTTTATTCGTACTATCAGAACGAAGGAAAGACACTCGACGTGGCGGAGAAGGAACTGAACTTTTCGCTCAACAAGGCATACGACCTTTACCTGTACCTTCTTTCGCTGCTCGTGAAAATCAGGCAGCACGCCGAGCGCAAAGACGCCGTGCGCCTGGCACGCGAAAAACGCACGGGGGTAAGCACCAACGGAAACACGCCCGACAGCCTCGTGGCTCACAACAAGTTCCTCAGCCAGCTCGAAGAGAACAAGGCGATCATCGACTACCGCGAAAACCGCAAGGGGCAGTGGGACGACGAGGACGCGTTCGTCAAGAAGTTCTACCAAGTGCTGATCGAGAGCGACACGTTCCGCCTCTACCAGGACAAGGAGGATTTTGGCTACGAAGCCGACCGCGAACTCATCCGCAAGCTCTACAAGACGCACGTGTGCGGCAACGACGACTTCCTGCCCTACCTTGAAGACCACTCGCTCTACTGGAACGACGACAAGGAGGTGGTCGACTCGTTCGTGCTGAAAACCATCAAGCGGTTCAGCCCCGACAGCACGCCCGAACAGGAACTGCTGCCCGTATACGCCGCCGAGGAGGACGAACGCTTCGCCATGGACCTCTTCCGCGCCACGCTGGAACGGGGCGAAGAGCTGCGCGGCCTCATACGCGACAACGTGAAAAACTGGGAGTTCAAGCGTCTGGCGTTCATGGACGTGGTAATCATGCAGATTGCCCTGGCCGAAATCCTCACGTTCGACTCCATCCCCCTCAACGTGACGTTCAACGAATACCTGGACATAGCCAAAGTGTACAGCACGCCCCGCAGCGCGTCGTACATCAACGGCATGCTCGACGGCATCGTGAAAAAACTGCGCGAGGAGGGACGCACCGCCAAGGAACGCCAGTACAAGAAGAAGCCCGCCGCCAGCACCGAAGCCGGCGAGCAGCCCGCAACGCAGACCATTGACTAACGAAATACCCATACACAACAATGAACACAATTATCCTCGAAGCAGCCGGACAGCAAGGCAGCCAATGGCCCATGATTGTTATGATGGTGGCCATGTTCGCCATTGTATACTTCTTCATGATACGTCCGCAAAACAAGAAGCAGAAGGAAATCCAGAAGTTCCGCAGCGCGCTCGCCGTGGGCCAGGATGTCATCACCATCGGCGGCATATACGGCACGGTGAAGAGCATCGACGAAACGGCCAACACCGTAACTCTTGAAGTGGCCACGGGCGTGAAAATAACGGTGACCACAAGCGCCATCAACCCGGTAGCTCCCGAAGCGAAGAAATAAGGAGGCCGCAGACACTGCGCCCCCCGTCAAGAAAAAAAGGTTTTGCCCGCGACAACGCCCGGCAAAACCTTTTTTACCTTTACTCCCCACTGCACCCAACACCCCACGACAATGAAACACAATCCCCTGCGCCGCAAAGACGGCAACGGCGGCTGGCCGCGCAAGCGGTGGATAGCCTGGCTGTGGAACAGGCAAACGCTCATCTTCCTCTTTTTCCTAGCGCTCAGCACCACGTTCTGGCTGTTCCAGGCCCTGAACGAGACGTACGAGAGGGAGTTTGACGTGAAGCTCGAGCTGCGCAACGTGCCGGGCAACGTGGTGGTGACCACCGAACTGCCCGGCACCGTCCGCGTGACCCTGCGCGACAAGGGGAGCGCGCTGCTCACCTACCGCTACACGCAGAGGCTCACCCCCGTGGTCATCGACTTCGCCACGTACAGCAACGCCCTGGGCCACGTCATCGTGCCCAACGCCGACATCACGCGGCAGATAGCCAGCCAGCTGCTGCCCTCCACGCAGATGGTCAGCGCAAAGCCCGACACCTTGGAGTTCTACTACAACTACGGCCTGTGCAAGCGCGTGCCGGTGGTGGTGCAAGGCACCATTAGCGCAAACAAGCTGTTCACGCTGTCCAACAGCCTACTCAGCCGCGAGTACGTGACGGTATACGCCTCGAAGGAGCAGCTCGACACCATTACGGGAGCCTACACGCGCCCCGTAAACCTGCGCGACCTTACCGACACGGCCCGCGTCCGCACTGAGTTCGCGCCCGTGCGAGGGGCGAAGTTCACGCCCAAATACGTCGACCTGACGTTTTGCGTGGACCGCCTCGTAGAGAAAACGGTGCAGGTGGCCGTGCAGCAGGTGAACTTCCCGGCATCGAAGCAGTTGCGCACGTTCCCCGCCACGGTGAACATCACGTTCCAGGTGGGCATGGGGCAGTACCGCAGCATCACGAGCGACAACTTTGTGCTGGTGGTCAACTACGAGGACCTGCTCAAAAACAAGGGCAACACCTGCCACCTGTCGCTCAAGACCATACCCACGGGCGTGAGCCACGTGCGCATCACGCCGCAGGACGTGGAATACATCATTGAGGAAATAGGCGATGACGACAACAGCAACGAATAACCCCGCGGTCCTGCCCTGCCTCGACGGCATACGCGCCCTGCGCATCGGCGTGACGGGCGGCATAGGGAGCGGCAAGAGCTACGTGTGCCGCCAGATTGAAGCGGCCGGACACGCCGTGTTCTACTGCGACGACGAGGCCAAGCGCATCATACGCACCGACCGCCAGGTGATGAGCGAGCTGCGGCAGCTCGTGGGCGAGGACGTTTACGCCCCCGACGGCAGCCTGCAAAAAGCCGTGCTGGCCGCCTACCTGTGCCGCGGCACGGACTGCGCCGAAAGAGTGAACCGCATTGTCCACCCGAGGGTGGCCGAGGCATTCCGCCAGTTCTGCCTGGCAAGGCAAGCCGCCGAGGGGACAGCCGTCCCCACCCTGCTGGCTGGCGGGCATGAAATTACGCCCAAAGCCCTCGCCGCCCTGCCCGTGAGCGGCACGGTGTTTATGGAGTGCGCCCTGCTCTTCGAAACGGGCTTCGACCGACTGACGAGCCGCAGCGTGCTGGTACACGTGAGCCGCCCGACGCAGCTGAAACGCCTCATGGCGCGCGACGGCATAAGCCGCGAAAAGGCCGAGGCGTGGATAGCCCTGCAAATGCCCGAAGAGGAAAAACTCAAACGGGCGGACTGCATAATCACCAACGAGTAAGAAAATATACATACCTTTGCAAGCACGCTTCCCAAGGGCAATGCCCCGGAAGCCCGCCAACCGAATATTAATCTACACATCGAAAGAAACAGAGAAATGCAAGACACAATTCTGGCCATCTCAGGCAAGCCCGGCCTGTACCGCCTCGTATCGCAGGGCCGCGGAATGCTCATTGTCGAAACCGTTGACGCCACGAAGAAGCGCGTGCCTGCCGGCGCCCGCGACCGCGTTACCTCGCTCAACGACGTGTCCATGTACACCAACGAGGACGACAAGCCGCTGATGGAAATCTTCCAGGCCATCGCCGACAAGGAAGGCGCAAAAGCCACCGCCATCGACTACAAGAAAGCCTCGAAAGAGGAACTGGCCGACTTCATGGCCGCCGTGCTGCCCGACTACGACCGCGACCGCGTACACGACTCCGACATCCGCAAGCTCATCCAGTGGTACAACATCCTCGTCAACGGCGGATACACCCAGTTCGTCGAAGCAACCGAGGAGGCTGAAGTTGAATGATGCCCCTCCGCAAGTCACCCGAACGAAAGCAAGGGGCGGAACATTTGGATATTAGGGCGGAAAAGCGTATTTTTGCACCCGATTTGTCCTGCACAGGGGAAAAGTCCCGAGCGTGTGATGGCGAATTAAGCAAGAAGGAACCTTGGCGAGGCGGGCAAGCCCGGCAAGGCGAAACTTAATTTAGAGTAACACAACAAATTAATCAACAAACAATGAAGCAAATTGCAATCAACGGTACTGCACGTACCTCATTGGGCAAGAAGGCCACTAAGGAAATCCGCCTCAACGGCAATGTTCCCTGCGTTATCTACGGCGAGAAGAAGGACGAGAACGGCAACCCCGTAGCCATCCACTTCTCCGTTAGCGAAAAGGAAATCAACAAGCTCATCTATACTCCCCACATCTACTTGGTAGACATCAACATCGACGGTGTTGACCACAAGGCTATCCTGAAAGAAGTGCAGTTCCACCCTGTAAAGGACAACGTACTTCACGTAGACTTCTTCGAGGTACACGCTGAGAAGCCCATCGTAATGGGTGTGCCCGTTCAGGCTCAGGGTCTCGCAGCCGGTGTACGCGCCGGTGGCCGCTTGATGATGATGGTTCGCAAGCTCAAGGTGCGCGCCCTCTACGACCAGATCCCCGAAAAGCTCATCGTAGACGTGACCGCCCTCAACCTCGGCAAGACTATCAAGGCTGGCGACCTGAACTACGAAGGCCTCGAAATGGTAACTCCGAAGGAGGTTATCGTTTGCGCTGTCAAGATGACACGTGCCGCCATGGGTGCTGCTGCCGCCGCTGCCGCCGCACAGTAAGCCAACGACAGCAGTCTGCGCAGCGCAGCCTGCACGCACATAGCTTAGGGGTCAAGCGTCAAGGAACGAGTGGCACACACGCCACAGACAAGTCTTTGACCCTTGGCCTCTAAGCCTTTTTAATGCTCACCTACCCCGCAAACACTGCCCGCAATGAACACGATACAAGCCCTGCTGGCACGGTTGCTAGGCAAGGGACGACAGACGGAAAAACAAGAAACTGACATGAACTACCTGATTGTAGGACTTGGCAACATCGGCGACGAGTATGCCGAAACACGCCACAACATAGGCTTTATGGTAGTCGACGCGCTGGCCAAGGAGGCCGGCATTACGTTCGAGGACAAACGCTACGGCTTCGTCAGCACGCTGAAAGTGAAAAACCAGACGCTCACGCTGCTCAAGCCCTCGACGTACATGAACCTTTCGGGCAACGCCGTGCGCTATTGGATGAACGAGAAGAAGATTCCCGCGGAGCGCGTCCTGGTGGTGGTCGACGACCTGTCGCTGCCCTTCGGCACACTGCGCCTCAAAGGCAACGGGAGCGACGGCGGCCACAACGGGCTGAAGCACATCGCCTCGGTGCTGGGTACACAGCAGTACGCCCGCTTGCGCTTCGGCATCGGCAACGACTTTCCCCGGGGCGGTCAGGTGGACTACGTGCTGGGAAAGTTCGGCGAGGACGACCTGCGCACAATGAACGAACGGCTCAAAACGGCCGGCGAAGCGGTGAAGACATTCTGCTTGGCGGGCATCAACGTGGCCATGAACCACTTCAACAACAAATAAGGCGGCATGGAAGCGCGAATTGACAAGTGGCTCTGGGCCGCACGCATCTACAAGACACGGTCGCTCGCGGCCGACGCCTGCAAGAACGGGCGCATCACCATCAACGGCGCACAGGCCAAGGCCTCGCGTACGGTGAAGAGCGGCGACAAGGTGGGCGTGAAGAAGTCGCCCGTCACCTACACATTCCTCGTGAAACAAGCCATCGAGAAGCGTGTGGGGGCGAAACTGCTACCCGACGTGCTTGAAAACGTCACCGCCCCCGACCAGTACGAACTGCTCGAAATGAGCCGCATAAGCGGTTTTGTGAACCGCGCGCGAGGCACGGGCCGCCCCACAAAGAAGGACCGCCGCGCCCTCGACGAGTTCGCCGAAGAAACGCCGCTCTTCCTCGGCGACGATTTCGACTTCGACGACGAAGACTAACCCCGTCATACGCATTTGGGTAGTTCTATAAATTGCCACCCATATATATTGTACCCCCAGACTTATGCAAGAAACAAAATGGGCGGAGGCCGTTATACTCATCGACGCGGACTTTCTTGACAGCGTGGCCTTCGACCTCACCGTAAACTTTGAGCGTATGCTCAACCGGCGCATTCCCCAAGCCGACCTGTGCCACTGGCTCGACTGCATTGCCCTCGACGGCGGACTGCGCCCGGGCGCGAACAAAGTGCAAGCGCACTTCATCCATAGCAAGGAGAAGGGGGAACTGGCGCACTTCAAGCCCTCAGACTTCAAGGACGACCTCAACGGACTGGGCTTTGAGGACAATCTGGGACGCTTCGACCTCTTCGCTTTCCCCGTGGAGGATGTGGTGAGCAAGGACGAGTTTTTCCTGCAATCGCTCACCATGCTCGCCGACGCAAAGGAGATAAAACGACTGATGATTGTGGGCGACGTGAACGCCTACGGCCAGCAGATGAAGAAGATTTGCGCCCAAACGGACGGCAAGGATATCACCCTCTTCGCCATGGAGCCGCAAACGGGCCGCGGATTCCAACAGGAAATCCTCGGCTACTCGCTCATGTCGGCACTCGGCATCAGCGGAGACGAGCTGCAACGCTAAGCTTGAAGAAAAAACTTAACTTTGCAGTGGAGGGGCTTCAAAAAGCGCGAATGTTTCCGGCGTAAAATTGCAACGTTGACGTCCGCAAGCCGCGCCCCGAAAAAGAAAAAAGAATTTTACCTTATGGACACTTCAGTGGTTCAACGCATCAAGCAGCGTTATGGAATTGTGGGCAATTGCGAAGCACTCAACCGTGCCATTGAAATAGCCCTGAAAATTGCGCCCGTCGACCTCTCGGTGTTGGTGATGGGCGAGAACGGTGTGGGTAAGGAATCGTTTCCGCGCATCATCCACGACCACAGCCTGCGGAAGAACAAGAAATACTTTGCCGTGAACTGCGGCGCAATCCCCGAGGGGACTATCGACTCCGAACTCTTCGGCCACGAAAAAGGCGCATTCACCGGCGCCGTGGAACAGCGCGAAGGCTACTTTGCCGTAGCCAACGGCGGCACGCTCTTCCTCGACGAGGTGGGCGAACTGCCCTTGCAGACGCAAGCGAGGTTGCTGCGTGTGCTTGAATCGGGCGAATACATTCGCGTAGGTTCGAGCGAGGTGCGCAAGACGGACGTGCGCATCGTGGCGGCCACGAACGTGAACATGGAGAAAGCCATATCGGAGGGGAAGTTTCGCGAAGACCTCTACTACCGCCTCAACACGGTGTCGATTTCCGTGCCGCCCCTGCGCGAACGCGGCGACGATGCCGCCCTGCTCTTCCGCAAGTTCGCCCTCGACATGAGCGAAAAGTACCACATGCCGCCCGTGCGCCTCGACGCCGCCGCCCAGCGCATGCTGCTGGCCTACTCGTGGCCGGGCAACGTGAGGCAGCTGAGAAACCTGGCCGAGAACATGAGCGTGACGGCCGAGGAACGCGACATCACGGCCGACATCATCAGCCGCTACATCCCCACGGAGTCGCACAGCAAGCAGCTGGTCAGCGTAAGTCCGGGGCAAAAGGAGGAACACAGCTTTGAGAAGGAGCGCGAAATGCTCTACCAAATACTCTTCGACCTGCGACGCGACGTGAACGAGCTGAAACGGGCCTTGCGCGAACAGCGAGGCGACACGTTCAGCCGCCAGCCCGCCCTCGAAGCCAACCCGCCGCTCTACGGCGACCGTCCCACGGTGAACTTTTCCCAGAGCAGCGTGAAGGACGACACCACGGCATGGGACGAGGCCGAAGAGATACGCGAGGTGGAACGCGAACGGGAAACGCCCCCCACGCCCGCACCGCCCGTGATACTGCCCACAAGCACAGCCCTCGCCGCCCCGACCGTGGCAAAGATGCCGCAGTCGCTCAACGACGTGGAACGCGACATGGTGAGGCAAGCCCTCGAAAAGAACAACGGACGGCGCAAAGCCACCGCCGAACAACTGGGCATATCCGAACGCACGCTCTATCGCAAAATAAAGGAATACGGTTTAGAATGATACGCAGAAGTCTCCCCTTCATCATCACCCTCACCCTTTTGCTCGCCCTGACGGCTTGCAGCATCAGCTACAAGTTTACCGGCACGAGCATCAACTACGACCTCATCAAGACCATCCAAATCGACAAGGTGGCCAACCGCGCTCCCTACGGCTGGGCACCAATGGAGGCCATGCTCAACAACAAGCTGCAGGACGTGTACGCCAACCAAACAAGGCTGCGCCTGGTGAAGCGGGGCGGCGACCTGCACATAGCCGGCGAGATTGTCAGCTACGACCAGTACAACAAGGGCATCTCCGCCGACGGCTACGCCTCGCAGATACAACTGCGCATGACGGTCAACATCCGTTTCGAGAACGGCAAAACGAACCAGAAGTGGGAAAAGCAGTTCAGCGCAACGAGCCAGTACGACTCCACGCAGCAGCTCACCGCCGTTCAGGAAAGCCTCGTCACGGAGATGGTCAACGACATCTGCGACCAGATATTCAACGCCACCGTTGCCGACTGGTAACGCCCCATCAAGAAGCACATACTCCCGCCCCCACATGGAAAACATAGCCGAGCTTATCAGCCACCCCGAAAAGTTGGACAAGGACACGCTCTACGAGTTGCGCGAACTCGTAGCGAAGTACCCGTACTACCAGGCTGCCCGGCTTTTGCTGCTCAAAAACCTCTTTCTCCTCCACGACCCGCTCTTCGGCGAGGAACTGCGCCGCGCCGCGCTCTTCCTGCCCGACCGCCGCGTGCTTTTCCGCATGGTTGAGGGGAGCAACTACGAAATTCAGCCCGCGCCGCTCCACAAAGAGGAGCAGCAGCCGGCCGAGCAGGGCGACCGCACGCAAACGCTCATCGACGACTTTCTGCGCACGTCGGCCGAGGGCGCGCCCGAGGCAGTTCCAGCCCAGCAGCCGCACCGCAAGCCCACAGCCGCCGACGCTACGGGCGACTACGCCGCGTTTCTCCTGCAGTTTGACGACGCGAAGCCTATCCCCTCTGCCGAAGCCGACGACGAAGCCGCGCCCAACCGCAGCAGCGAACTCATCGACGACTTCATCGGCAAAAAAGGCGAACGCATACACCTGCAAGACGAGCCGGAATACAAGCCCGACATAACCGACGACAACGAGGAGACCGACAACAGCCAAGAGGACGGATACCTCACCATGACGCTCGCCAAAATCTACATCAAGCAGCAACGCTACGAGAAAGCACTTGAAATAATGCGCAAAGTAAACTTGAATAATCCGAAAAAAAGTACTTACTTTGCAGACCAAATAAGATTTCTCCAGAAGCTCATTGTAAATCAAAATCACGGGAAATCGTAAGCGCAACCCCGTTGCGAAGCACATCGAAACAATAAAAACAAACACATAGAAAAGACATGTATTCAGTACTCGTAGTTTTAGCTGTGATAGTAGCCGTTCTGCTCACTTTCATCGTGCTCATCCAGGAGTCGAAAGGCGGCGGCTTGGCATCGAACTTCGCAGCCTCCAACCAAATTATGGGTGTACGCAAGACAACCGATGTGGTTGAGAAGGCCACTTGGACACTGGCGGCCTTGCTGGTGGTGCTTTCGGTAGCAACCATCTTCTTCGCTCCGCGCCAGAAGGACATTGACACGGTAGTGACAAGCGCAGCCCCCGCCACTCCGGCTGCTCCCGCAGCCGCTACTGGCTCTTCGGCAGCAGCTCCCGCCGCTTCTGCCCCCGCCGGCAACGCAGCCCCTGCAAGCAAGTAAGCTCGGGGAACTCTCAACCGCTAACCGCACAGACACGCGTATGTGCCGCTGACATGAGGTTACAAGTGTTCGGACGCAATCTTTTGACGTTCCGCCCTTGCAACCTCATGTTTCTTTTTGCCTCGGCACTCCTTATATATATGTACTACTTCATTTTCCTATTCCTCTTCTTCCTGTCGCAGGGCGACGCGCTGGCCTACGGGCTAAGCCTTGTGTGTGGTTGCTACGTGGCTCCGCACAGGTGGCTCTTTGCCCTTGCGCTTACGGCGGTCGCATACGGCTTGACCGGTTGGGGCTTGCGGCGGACGGAGGGGAAAGTGCATCCGGCGGCGGTATGGACCATGACGACGTTTCTTGCCGTTACAGTTGTCAACCTGCCGTTTGTGGGCGCGCTGCACCATGGGGTGTTCTTCGCCGTGGGGACAGCGGGTGCGGCGGCTCTCGCCTACGGAGCGAAGCGTTTCCCCACGACGTTCAGCATCGGCAAGGAGCTGCCACTCGGCGTACGCGCCATCCGCATGGCCCTTGCCATGATAGCCCTTGCGCTCTACGCCGAACTCGGCTGCGGCGTGACCGACATTCAGCACTACGAACTGCGGACGGCGCAGGCTCTGCGTTCGTCCCACCCCGAACGGGCTTACCGCGTGGGCGACCAAGCCTACGCCACGTCGCCCCGGCTCTTCGCCATGCGCTGCTACCTGCTCGCCACGTCGGGCAAGCACCACATGGGCAGCCGCCTCTTCGAACAGACCATCCCCCCTCAGGGCGGCGCGGCAAACCTGCTGCTGCCCACCGACGAGCGGCAACGTCTGCTCTTCCCTGCCGATTCGCTCTACGCCTTGCTCGGCGCAAAGCCCAACCGCGGCGAACAACCGGCGGACTATTTCAGCCGTTGCGCCGAACTGGCTGACAGCAAAAGCAAACAGGGCCGTAAACTCTCGCGCGACGAACGCCGCCGCCAGCGAGCCGCCTACAACTATTGCCTTGCAGCCCGCCTGCTCGAACGCGACCTGCCCGGCTTCGCCCAAGCCGCCCTGCGCTACTTCCCCGGCGAAGTGCGGCAGGGACGCTTGCCCCGTTACTATTCGCAAGCGTTCGTCCTCTACAAGCGTTCCACGGTCTCGCCGCTCGCCCCCTACCGCGACAACAATACGGAGGCTAACTTTCAGGACTACTCCGACATGGGCGACACCATTCCCAACCTGCGAACCCGGGAAAACCTGCTGCGCCGCTCATATGGCGAAACATACTGGTGGTGGTACAGCTACGGCAAACAATCTTGACCGCATACACGCATGAAGAAGTTTCACATTTCGAAGGAGGAGGCGCGCACCGCCCTGCTGCTCTGCCTCGTGCTGCTTGCCGTAACGGGCGCAAGCGTCGCCCTCATGCACTGCGGCGGACCTGGCAGCGAGCCAGCCGAGCTTTCCTCAGCCGACAAGGAACAGCTCCGCGAGCTTGAAGCGAGCGTTAAGGAGGACTCCCTGCGCCGCCGCGAGAAGTTCGCCCCGGCTCAACTGGCCAAGGAACTCTTCGCTTTCGACCCCAACCACACCGACTCGGCCACACTGCGCCGCCTCGGGCTGAGCGAATGGCAGGTGGGCAACATGATGAAGTACCGCCGGCGGGGCGGACGCTGGCGCAGCGAGGACGACTTCCGCCGACTCTACGGACTGAGCGAGGAGGATTTCCGCCGTCTGCGCCCCTACATCCGCATTGCCTCAGCCGACCGCCGCGCCGCCTACGTACCCTTCGAACGCCCCGCGCCCTACGGCACGCCCAAGGGCGACAAGCCGGAGTTTGAGCCGTCGCCCAAGATGAAGGAGGGCGAAACGCTTGCCCTTAACGCCGCCGATACCACCGCCCTCAAAACCATCCCTGGCGTGGGCAGCTACTACGCCCGCAAGATTGTGCAATACCGCGAACGCCTCGGCGGCTTCGTCGCGCTCTCGCAGGTTGACGAGATTGAAGGTCTCCCGGCCGGCTGCTCCCGTTGGTTCACGCTCGACGAGACGGCCGTGAAGAAGATACGCGTCAACCACGCCTCGTTCAAGGAACTCGTCCGCCACCCCTACCTCAGTTACGAGCAGACAAAGGACATCGTCAACCACATCCGCCAATACGGACCGCTGCACTCGTGGCGCGACCTGCGCCTCTACAAGGAGTTTACCGAGCAGGACTTCGCGCGCCTCGCTCCCTACTTCTCGTTCGACTGACCCCGCTGACCGTAGCCCCCTCTCCCCCATAAGCCGCAAAGCAACGTTGCCTTGCGGCTCTTTTTTGCCCCGAAATACTCCGATTAACATCTTT
>CAVGTD010000024.1:0-29334 GCA_963632215.1 Clostridiales bacterium | reverse complement strand
TTTCTGTATGGTAATCAACTGCAAAGTAGGGCATTTTGCGCAAATCTGCCAAGGAGTGCGTTTTTCTTTTGCTTCTGCAAAATTCAAGCGAGAAGCTATCCCGACTTACTTGGTCTTACGGTTCAGCAACCGCACGCACGGGATAGCCGTAGTGGCGCGCGCTGTTGAACAGGGAGTTTAGGCTCGACTCTATGTAGAGGTTTTGGGAGTTTTTGTCGCTGGTGGGTGTGCTTGCCCAATAGTATCCGTTTTTGCCGCTGCGCTTGATTTCACTGTCTTGGTAGTATCCCACAGCGGGGAAAAAGAGTTCATTGCCGTTGGTGAGGGAAACGACCTTGTAGCCGTTTACGTCGTTGAGGGAAGTCCACGTCCACGAGCAGTTGGCGGAACTCAGCAGTTCGCTAAACTCTGCTCCGGTCGGCATACGCACTTCGCTTCCCCACTTCAACGTGGCAACATCCTCCGTGGCGGACAGGCTGCCGTCGTGAGCCACGCCGTACCACGTGGAATTGTCCGCGGTGTATTCGGTTTTCGTTCCCGTTTCGCCCCAAGCGAAATAGTCACCGGCCAGTTCAGGCGCGGATGCACCGATGTTGGTATCCGCCCAAAGCAAGCCGGAGGGCAAACCAAGGTCTACGAACTGGTGACCGTTAATGGTGCGTGACTTGTCCTTCAAAGTTGTGGCGGAACATACGTTGCCGTAGAACGTTTCGCCCACCAGCGTCACGTATAAGCGGTAGTAGTAAGTGGCGCCTTCGGCAAGACCGGAAAGACTGGCCGACTTCGTGCCAAAACCAGAGGCCAAAGCCACCGTACTGTCAGCGACCGTTGGCTCAGCGTTTGCGGCGGAATAACAAACGCCGGCATTATACGCCTTTAGCAGTCGCTTGACGTTGTCGTTGAGTTTCAGCGTCCCGAGGATGTCGAAACCGTTCTTGGAAATGTTCCTTGCCTCAGAAGTGGTGATGGCGAAAGGCCCTTTGCCGTCGCTAAACGTGAGGGAATCCATTGCAGAGGTGGAGAGAATGTCTATACAGCCGCTTTTCCACACATACACGTTGCGCTGGGCAAAGGCTTGCATCATTACGGACGAGAAGAGAAGGGAGAGTATAAGGGTTAAGAGTTTATGCATACGTTCTAAAATTGCGTGTCAGTATTAATTGAGAGGGCTGAGGAATTTATTAGCTCTCGTGAAGCATTGCAAGAGCTTTGTTTTCAGCATCTTCCATGATTTCACGTTCACCGGGGCCTTTGTCGTTGATGCCAACGAGGTGAAGAATGCCGTGAATAATCACGCGGTGAAGTTCTTCGTCGTAGGGCTTGTGGAAGAGTTCGGCGTTCGACCGCACGGTGTCGAGGCTGATGAATAGGTCGCCGCTCAGCACGTCGCCCTCGCAGTAGTCGAAAGTGATGATGTCGGTGTAGTAATCGTGTTGCAAGTACTGGCGGTTCACTTCGAGAATCTTCTCATCGTTGCAAAACACGTAAGCGACCTCGCCCACGCGCTTGCCGTAAGAAGCTGCCACGCGGCGCACCCAAGCGGTTGTGTCGCGGCGCGAAAGGGCGGGCATCTTCACGTCTATTACGTTGTAACTAACCATTATAGTAGGATGTTTCTAACAGAAAATATGCGGATTAATCGAATAAACTTGGTTGCATAGGGTCGGCGTTGAACATACTTCGACCAAGGTGCTTGTAGGCTTGCTCCGTCACTTCGCGACCTCGCGGCGTGCGGCGGATGAAGCCCTCCTTGATGAGGAACGGCTCGTAGACCTCCTCCACCGTGCCGGCATCCTCGCCGATAGCGGTAGCGATGGTGGTGATGCCCACGGGACCGCCCTTGAACTTGTCGATGATGGTGAGGAGAATTTTGTTGTCAATCTCGTCGAGCCCGTACTTGTCGATGTTGAGAGCTTCGAGGGCGAACGAGGCTATGTCCATGTCGATGCGCCCGTTGCCCTTGACCTGTGCAAAGTCGCGCACACGGCGAAGCAGGGCGTTGGCAATACGCGGCGTACCTCGCGAGCGGCTGGCAATCTCGCCCGCCGCCACGGCGTCGATGGGTACGCGCAGGATGCTCGCCGAACGCTCAATGATGCGCTGGAGCGTGGCTGCGTCGTAGTATTCAAGGTGGAGATTGATGCCGAAACGGGCACGCAAGGGAGCCGTGAGCAAGCCGCTGCGCGTGGTAGCCCCCACGAGGGTGAACGGGCTGAGGTCTATTTGGATGCTTCGCGCCGCCGGTCCTTTGTCGATCATGATGTCGATGCGGTAATCCTCCATTGCGGAGTAGAGATACTCCTCGACCACGGGCGAGAGGCGGTGTATTTCATCGATAAACAGCACGTCGTTCGGTTCGAGGCTGGTGAGCAGTCCGGCTAAATCGCCCGGTTTGTCAAGCACCGGACCGGACGTGAGTTTGAAGCCCACGCCGAGTTCGTTGGCTATGATATTCGAGAGCGTGGTCTTGCCAAGTCCGGGAGGACCGTGAAGCAGCGTGTGGTCGAGCGGTTCGCCACGGTATTTCGCCGCCTCTACGAAGATACGCAGGTTTTCCACCACCTTGCTCTGCCCGCTGAAATCGGAAAACTGAAGCGGGCGCAGGGCGTTCTCAAAGTCGCGTTCCGAAGGCGACGGGCTTTGCTGCTCCGAGCGAATGTCAAAAGTGTCGTTGTTCATCATGTGTGCAAAGGTAGTGCAAGGCGGGCAGAAAGCAAACACTATCAGGCGGTTTGTACCTCTCGGCTGACGAAAGGCTTCACCGTTACGCCCGTACGCCAGCCTCGCCAACCCTGCAATCCGGGCAAGCCCAAAAAACGGCCGTTTCCCTTTACCCTCCGCCGTGTTTCTATTACTTTTGCCCAACAAACAAGGTATCGAAACGCTTGTAAGGAACGGCGGCAAGCAACCGCTACGTCTGAAAAGTCCCGTTTCACCGCAAAACAGCACATCCCTTTATGGTACTAAACTACATCTGGATAGCCTTTTTCCTGATTGCGTTCGTCATTGCGCTCGTCAAACTCATTGTGCTTGGCGATGTGAGCGTGTTCCCTGCCATTATGGACAGCACGTTCGACTCGTCAAAGACCGCCTTCGAAATATCGCTCGGCCTGACGGGCGTGCTTTCGCTATGGCTCGGCATAATGAAAGTGGGCGAAAAGGGCGGTGTGGTCAACGCCATGGCGCGCGTGCTTAGTCCCGTGTTCAACAAACTCTTCCCCGACATCCCCAAAGGACATCCCGTTTACGGCAACATATTCATGAACATCGCCGCCAATATGTTGGGACTTGACAACGCCGCCACTCCCTTGGGACTGAAAGCCATGGAGGGGCTGCAAGAACTCAACCCTAAGAAAGACACAGCCTCGAACCCCATGATTATGTTCCTCGTTCTGAACACCTCGGGACTTACAATCATACCCGTGAGCATCATGGTTTACCGTGCGCAGATGGGGGCGGCGCAGCCCACCGACATATTCATTCCCATCCTCATAGCCACGTTCTTTTCCACACTGGCAGGCATCATTGTGACAAGCCTCTACCAGCGCATCAACCTGCTGCAGCCCGTACTGCTCGCCACGCTGGGCGGCATGTCGCTGCTCGTGGCCGCCATCATTTGGGGATTTAGCCGGCTCGACAGCACAATGATGAACACCGTAGGCACCACTACGGCCAACGTACTGTTGTTCCTTATTATAATATGCTTCATCGTAGCCGGCATGAGGAAAAAGATAAACGTGTACGATGCCTTTGTGGAGGGGGCGAAAGAAGGCTTCAACACCGCCGTGCGCATCATCCCCTACCTCGTGGCCGTACTGGTGGGCATTGCCGTGTTCCGCGCCTCGGGGGCTATGGACTGGCTCATTGAGGGCGTGAAGTGGACTATCAACGCCCTCGGGTTCAATGCCGACTGGGCGGGCGCACTCCCCACCGCCCTGATGAAACCGCTCTCGGGCAGCGGCGCACGCGGCATGATGGTGGATGCCATGAAAACGTACGGTGCCGACTCGTTTGTAGGACGGCTCAGCTGCATTTTCCAAGGGTCGACAGACACCACGTTCTACATTCTCGCCGTATACTTCGGTTCAGTGGGCATATCGCGCACACGCCACGCCGTGGCCTGCGGTTTGCTGGCCGACCTTGCCGGCGTAGTGGCAGCCATTGCCATCTGCTATCTGTTCTTCTCGTAAAGCACAAACACATTCACCATGCCAGACAATACAACTGCATCCGCCAAGAAGGCGAGCGGAATGAAAAGCCTTGCCAAGGATACGGCCATCTACGGACTTTCGAGCATCGTGGGCCGTTTTCTCAACTACCTGTTGGTACCGCTCTACACGGCAAAAATCAGTGCCGAGAGCGGCGGCTACGGAGTTATTACGAATATGTACGCCTACACGGCACTGCTGCTCGTACTGCTCACGTACGGAATGGAGACCACGTTCTTCCGCTTTGTCAACAAAGAGGGGGAGAACGGCAAGCACGTATATTCGTCTGTCCTTGCGCTTGTCGGGGCAACGTCGTTACTGTTCATAGCTCTGGTATTCATCTTTCTGCACCCCCTGAGCCAGCTGATGGGCTACGCCGACCACCCCGCCTACGTATGGACAATGTTCGTCACCGTGGCAATCGACGCATTCCAGTGCATTCCCTTTGCCTATCTGCGCTACAAGAAGCGGCCGATGAAGTTTGCGGCATTCAAACTATTGTTCATCACACTCAACATCCTGCTCAACCTTGTTTACTACGTACTGCTCAACGGGCATGACGTAGGCTACGCTTTCTACATCAACCTGACTTGCACGGCCGCTATCACTTTCTGCTTCTTCGGCGAGCTGAAAGAGGGCTTTTGCGGCGACCGCCCCTCGTGGAGCGAGTTCAAACGCCTCGTGCGCAGAATGATGGGATACAGTTGGCCCATCCTTGTGCTGGGCATTGCCGGCATTCTCAACCAAACGGCCGACAAGATTCTCTTCCCCTATATATATAAAGGAGCGAACGCACACGCTCAGTTGGGCATCTATGGCGCAGCCTCAAAGATAGCCATGATTATGGCCATGATTACTCAGGCGTTCCGCTACGCCTACGAGCCGTTCGTATTCGGCAAAGCGAAGGAAAAAGACAGCCGCACCACCTACGCCGCCGCAATGAAGTATTTCCTCATCTTCACGCTTCTGGCTTTCCTCGTGGTGATGGGCTACATCGATGTATTGCGCCACATCATCGGGCGCGACTACTGGGAGGGACTTCGCGTGGTGCCTATCGTGATGGCGGCTGAAATTCTCATGGGTGTCTACTTCAATCTCTCGTTTTGGTACAAGCTTATTGACCGCACCATTTGGGGGGCTTGGTTCTCGGGCATCGGGTGCGCCGTGCTGATTGCGGTGAACGTAATTTTCGTTCCGCAGTACGGCTACATTGCCTGTGCGTGGGCAGGGTTTGCAGGCTACGGCACGGCTATGCTCCTGAGCTACTTCGTGGGGCAACGCTACTACCCCATTGCCTACCCCTTGAAGAGCATCGGCGCATACGTGCTAATCACGATAATATTCTTTGCCGTAATGCAAGCGGCAAAGGTTTACATTCCCAATATGCCACTGCGCCTGTTGATCAACACGGGTTGCATTGCCTTGTTCGTGGCGCACACTGTCCACTACGACTTTCCCCTGCACTCGCTTCCTGTTATCGGAAAATACTTCAAACGATAAACACGTACTTTCGCGATGAAAACGAATATTTCGGACGTTATTTTCCATACGCACACGCTCCCTTGCGGTTTGCGCATTATTCATGAGCAGCGCAACTCGCAGGTGGTTTACTGCGGCTACGTGGTGCTTGCCGGCACCCGCCACGAAGAGGCGGCGGATTCTGGCATGGCACACTTTCTGGAACACATTACGTTTAAAGGCACGGAGAGGCGGCGGGCCTGCCACATCATCAACGGACTGGAACGAGTGGGCGGCGAACTCAATGCTTTTACAACAAAACAGGAAACGGTGTTCACCGCTACGGTGCTGAAAGACGATTTCAAGCGGGCGGCAGACTTGCTGACGGATATCGTGTTCCACAGCACGTATCCGCAAGCGGAGATTGACAAAGAAGTGGAAGTGATTTGCGACGAGATAGACAGCTACCGCGACACGCCGTCCGACCTTATTTTCGACGAGTTTGAAACGTTGCTCTTCCCCGAACAGCCTTTGGGGCGCGACATACTCGGTTCGCCGGAACGGCTTCGTTCCTACACTACGGCCGACGCTCGCCGTTTTGCCGACCGCTACTACCTGCCGCAAAACGCCGTGTTCTACGTATACGGCGATGTGCCATTCCTGAAAATTGTGCGCACGCTGGAGCATTTATTACCTGCAGACGATTTCATCGGAAAAACTTTTTTACCCATTTCACCGCAAATACCTTCGCCAAGGCTCATCGGTACAGAACGCCGTGTGGAGCGCGACACACACCAAGCGCACGTGCTGATTGGCGCACCGTCGTTTGGCGGAACGGACAGCCGCCGCTATGCGCTCATTCTGCTCAATAATATATTGGGAGGTCCTGGCATGAACTCGCGGCTCAATCTGTCGCTGCGCGAGAAATCAGGACTTGTATACAGCGTAGACGCATACCTCAATACCTACCCCGACACGGGTTTTTGGAATGTCTACTTCGGTTGCGATGCGCACGACGTGAAGCGTTGTTGCCAACTCGTACGCCGTGAATTGGGCCGTTTCGTCGACAACAAACTCACCCCTGCCCAGCTCCTCGCCGCCAAAAAGCAACTCTGCGGACAAATAGGCATCTCTACCGAAGCCTCTGAGAGCTACGCCAATGCGCTCGGCAAAACATTCGCCCACTACGGCACGCACCGCGACATCGCCCGCATAACCTGCGCCTTGCAGGAAGTCACGGCTGAGCAAATACAGCAAGCGGCTGAAATCGTCTACAACCCCGACAGGCTGACCACGCTTATTTATTGTTAGGGTTTTCCCCTCATTGTTTTTCGCCGCTACTAAGACTGTCGTTGCCCTTATACGCTCGGCAGCGAGTGCCCGTTTATCTTGCGATAGAGGTCGAGGGCGTAAATGTCGGTCATGCCCGAAAGGTAGTCGAGTACAGCCATCAGGCGGTGTCCGATGCGCGGATGGTTCACCTCGTACTGAGTAGGCACTTGCTGCAAGAGCAGTTGCGAATAAGCCTTCGAGGGAGCCATCACCGCCTCAATGATGAGTTCGAGCAAGGTGTAGATGATACGATAACCGGCAAGGTCCACATCGGTTACTTCACGGCAACGGTATATCTTGGACAGTGCCACTTTTTCGCAACGATGGTAGGCTTGCAGCAGCGTATGGGGAAGATGGTCAATGAGCGAACCTTGGAACGTGCCGTCGAGTATTTCCTCCTCGTGGTCAACAAAGGCACGCACGGCAGCCCGTTCCAAGGCGTTGATAACGCACGAACGGTAGTACACAATCTTATCGTCCACATCGGTGTCGTCGGTGTAGCGGTTTTGCAGAGCCCGGCGTTCGTCCTCCTCGAAGAAACCAAGGAAAAGGTCTACAGTCTGTTCATCTGAAAGGATGCGAAGTTTGTGCGCATCCTCAATATCCATTATCTCGTAGCAAATGTCGTCGGCCGCCTCCACAAGGTACACCAGGGGATGGCGGGCAAAACGCGTCACTCCGTCACCCGTATCGGGCAGTCGCTTGATGCCCAGAGCGTCGGCTATTTGCAGATAGGTGGATCGTTCCTGCTCGAAGAAGCCAAATTTGGGCTTGCGCTGTGCGCCGTCCGACCCGTAGGGATACTTCACGATGGCGGCAAGCGTGGAATACGTCATCACAAAACCGCCGCGCCGCCGTCCGTTGAAATGGTGCGTCAGCAAACGAAACGTGTTGGCGTTGCCGTCGAAGCGTATCATGTCTGTCCATTCCGCCTCGGACAGTTGTTCTCCGTCGGGCGTGATGAGCGAAAAGAGTTCGCGTCCGCCGCCCTCTGTGAAATAGGTGCGTATGGCACGCTCACCCGAATGCCCGAACGGGGGGTTGCCCATATCGTGTGCCAAGCAGGCTGCACTCACGATTGAACCCATGCCTGTCAGTTCTGTGTCGCGCAGTTCAGGATGCAGCCGTACGAGTTCACGGCTCACGTCGGTACCAAGCGAACGGCCCACGCTCGACACTTCGAGGCTGTGCGTCAGGCGATTGTGCACGAAGACGCTGCCCGGAAGGGGAAACACCTGCGTCTTGTTCTGCATACGCCGGAAAGCCGCCGAAAAGATCAGGCGGTCATAGTCGCGCTGGAACTCTGTGCGCCGCTCTTCCAGGGGGCGTGGTTTTTTGTCTTTGCCAAAGCGTTCAGAGGAAATAAGTGTTTGCCAATCCATAACGAATGTGTTTTGCGACAGCCAGCGAGAACATCCTCGCCCGTCAACGTTTGTACAAATGTAGGAAAAACACCCTACGGGGAAAGCGGAATTTATAGAAAATCAGTACTTTTGCTCAATTTAAGAGAGGCAAAGCCTTAGCCAGCGCAACGGCGCAAAACGGTTTTGCCCAGCAAAACGCACTTCACATGAGGATTGAAATCATCAATCAGTCGCACCACCCGCTACCCGAATACGCCACGCCGCTAAGCGCAGGCATGGACCTCAGGGCAAACCTTGACGCCCCCGTCACGTTGCAGCCCATGGAACGCCGGCTCATCCCCACGGGTCTGCGCATCGCCCTGCCTGAGGGGTTTGAGGCGCAAATACGTCCGCGTTCCGGACTTGCCCTGAAAAAGGGCATTACCCTGCTCAACACGCCCGGCACAATCGATGCTGACTACCGCGGCGAAATTGGCATTATCGTAGCCAACCTTTCCACCGAGCCATTTACCGTAGCCGACGGCGACCGCATTGCGCAAATGGTGATTGCCCGTTACGAGCGAGCCGAGTGGCACGCCGTGACTGAACTCAATGACACGGAACGCGGCGAAGGCGGTTTCGGACATTCAGGCGTATAAGAAACACACTGTTGCACTACCCCCTCTCCTTCCTTTCTTCTTTTTGAGAACAGTAATCTACATATTGTTCACGCTTGCACTGCTTTCGTGCCGCTCGGGCGAACACGCTGCGCAAAAGGCAACCGGCAACCGGCAAGGTTCGTCCGTGTCTCTTTCGCAGACTGCCTCAACGGGCGGTCGCGGCAAACGCACCGCTACAACCGGACAGGAGAAAGCCGTGCCTGCACGCACGCTTGGCTACGAAGAAGAACGACAATTCAACCGGCTTTTCCTCGAAGCCATCCGCCAAAAAGAGGCCGACCACACTGGGGCTGAATACGAGTTGCTCGCCAAAGCGTTGCAAATTAATCCGCTTGCGCCCGAAGCTTTGTACGAGATGGGAATGATAAAGCTCACGCAGTCCTCCTACTCCGACACACTGAGCCGTGCCACTGGCGATTCTTTGCTGCGCAAAGCCGTGACGCTCGACCCGGACAATCTCTACTTCAAGGAGACGCTTGCCACCTATCAGGCGAACGCCGCACAATACCGCGAGGCCATTGAGCTTTACGAGGAAATTGCCGACAAACACGAGACGGAGGAAACGCTCAGCACGCTTGTTTGGCTCTATAAAACAAGCGGCGACTACGCTGGGGCGGTACGTACCATCGAACGGATGGAACGCCTTTTGGGGAAAAGCGAGAGTCTGAGTATTGAGAAGTTCCAAACGTTCCTTGCCATGAACGACACGGAACACGCCTATCAGGCCATTGAGGAACTTTGCGCCGAATATCCCTACGACCTGCGCTACCGTGTACTGCTGGCCGACCTCTACGACAAGCACGGCTACCACGAACAGGCTCTCGACATCTACCGCGACGTACTGACGGCTGAGCCCGACAACAGTTACGCGCAAATATCGCTCCTTGCTTACTACAAAGCGGCCGGCGCCGATTCGCTCTACCTCGACTTGCTCAACCGCATGGTGCTGAACCCCCATACGCAGAGCGGCGCCCAGTTCGAGGCTATGAAGGCTTATATGCTCGATGACCTGCGTCAGGAGGGCAGCAATCCTGCCCCAGTGCTGAAACTCTTTAACGAGGTATTGGCGCAACCGCAAGGGAGCAGCGACATTGCCGAACTGAAAGCAGTGTATGTGCAGCTGAAAGGCTTGCCCGACGATTCGCTTAAAGCCGCCTATAACAAGGTGTTGGAAATTGAGCCAGACAATACAAGCTACCGTATGTCGCTCATGTCGCTGCAACTGAAACAAAGCGACTACAAGGCGGTGCTGCAGACCTCGCGCGAAGGCATTCTTTACGACCCTACCATCCCGGCGTTCTACCACGGCGCAGGTATCGCCCTGTATTTTCAGGGCGACAACAATCAGGCCATCGAACAGTTGCAACGGGGTACGGAACACATTGAAGAGAATGCCGATTCTTCGGAGGTTTCGGACATCTACGCACTGCTCGGCGACATTTTGCACGAGAACGGGCGCAACGAAGAGGCATTCCAAAGCTTTGAACGGGCCTTGGAGTACAATCCCGACAATGCGCTCTGCCTCAACAACTACGCCTATTTCCTTGCACTTACGGGGAAAAACCTCGACAAGGCCGAGCGCATGAGCCGCCACTGCATAGAGTTGGAAACGGACAACGCCACATACTTCGACACGTACGCTTGGATTCTCTACAAGCAACGCAAGTACCGCGAAGCATTATACTACAGTGAAGAGGCTCTACGGCTCGCAGACAACACGAGCGAAAGCGCAACTATCTACGAGAACGCCGGCGACATCTGCTACCGCAACAAAGCCTATGCGCAGGCCCTCGCCCATTGGCGCAAGGCTCTGTCACTGACCAACGACAAAAAAGCCCGCAGCCGGATAGCCCGGAAAGTGCGGCTCAAAAGAATATAAGGACAGCCAACTTCGGCTCAACGAAACTCTATGAAACAACTTTGCATCCTTGCTCTCTTCGCCATCCTCCTGACGGCTTGCCGTTCGGCGGGTCAGGCAGAGAAGAGTTCGTCCACGGCGCACGGAACACCCTCTGCGTCCACCACCAAGATTACCAACGCCACAAATGCCGCTGCGCTCAACTGCGCCAAGAAGGTGGCCGCGCGACAACTCACAGTAGACGGCATCACGGCGAGTGCCAAGGTGAAAATCTCGGGAGTGGGCGGAAAGGATCTGAGCGTAAACGGCAAACTGCAGATGAAGCGCAACGCCGTGGTTCGCCTTTCGCTCCGCGTTTTGGGCATGGAGGTCGGCATTATGGAGTTCACGCCGAAGGATGTGCTGGTAATCGACCGTTTTAACAAGCAGTACGTACGTGCCGCCTACAACGAGGTGAGTTTCCTGAAACAGGCCAATCTCGACTTCTACTCCTTGCAGTCGCTCTTTTGGAACGAATTATTTCTCCCGGGCGAGCGTACGCTGACGGCGAGCGACTTGGAACGCTTCGCACTGACGGCTGACAATTCGGGCAACGTACTCACGCCAAAAGACACGCCCGTACTTACGTACAAGTTCTTCACCGATGCGGCAAATTCAGTAGTGAACCGCTTGGAGGTGACGGGCAAAAAAGCCTCGGACAAGGGAACGTTTACTTTCAGTTACGCCAATTTCGAAACGTTCTCCGGCCGTCCATTCCCCACCTCGCTGCAACTGGCCGTAGCTGGAACGGGCAAAAAGGACGCATCCCTGCAAATCAGCCTCAGCGGTTTGAAGGCGAATGCCGACTTTGAAACATCAACGAGCGTATCAAGCAAATACACGCAACGCTCGGCACAGGAAATCCTCTCTAAACTGGGCATGTAGCCCTCACACCTCTCTCGTAAATGAAATACCTCGTCACTCTTCTGATCTTTCTCGTTTCGTTTGCCCTGCCGGCGCAGACGAACAAGAAGATACGCTCCCTGCAAAAGGAACAGACTACGCTCAAAAAGAACATCGCCTCGCAGGAGAAGATGCTGAAAAGCACGAAGAAGGACGTAAATTCACAGCTTGCGAACCTGCAAGTAATCAACGTACAGATTGAGGGGCAGCAGAAATACGTGGACGGCATCCACGCCGAACTCACCACGCTCGCCACGACCATTGCCGGACTGGAACAGCAATTGCGCTTGCTCGAACAGGACTTGGCACAGTGCAAAAGACGTTACCAACGGTCCGTGTCGTACGTATTCCGCAACCGCACGGCTTTATCGAAGTGGCAGTTTATTCTCTCAGCACGCAATTTCAGGGAGATGTACCGCCGGCTGCGCTACCTTAGTTCGTTCAGCCGTTACCAAAAAGCGCAAGCCGCCGTCATCCGCAAAAAGGAGGCGGAAGTACAAGCCAAACGCAACGAACTTCTGGGAGTGAAAACGGAAAAGGACCGCCTTTACAAGGAGGGACAAGCCGAAACGAAGAAGTTGGAAGGACAAAAGCAGGAACGCCAGCAGGTGGTGAACGAACTGAATAAGAAACAGGCGGAACTGCAAGCGTCCATTGCGCAACAACGCAAAAAGGCAGCGCAGCTCGACGCGCGCATCGACCAACTCATACAGCAGGAAATAGCAGCTGCCGAACGTCGCCGCAAGGCTGAGGAGGAACGCCGCCGCAAAGCCGAACTTGCCCGACAAGCTAAGCTGAAAGCCGAACGCGAACAGGCTGCGCGCGAAAAGGCGGCTAAGGAAAAAGCCGCCCGCAACCGTGCCGCAGCGCAGAAAGCCTCAGCTGCAAAGAACACAAAGAAAACAAAGACAACGACTACCGCAAGCACGGCTTCGAAAAAGAAGAGCAGTACGACTGCCTCGTCGCGCACCACAACGACTGTCCCCGATACCCCCATCACAGAAAACACCGACCGCGCGCTTTCAAGCAGCTTCGAGGCGAACCGCGGACGATTGCCTATGCCCGTCACAGGCGGATACACCATCACGCGCCACTACGGCTCGTACAACGTGGCTGGTCTCAACGGCGTACAGCTCGACAGCAAGGGCATCAACATCACCAGCCAGCCGGGCGCACAGGCACGAGCTATATTCCGGGGCGAGGTGACGGCCATCTTCACGTATGGCGGCATGTACAACATCATCGTGCGCCACGGCTCGTACATGAGCGTCTACTGCAACCTCAGTTCCACGAGCGTACGGCGCGGACAAACCGTTCAGGCACGGCAAGCCCTCGGAACGATAGCCGCCGACGCTTCGGGCAACGCCACGCTCCACTTCCAACTGCGTCGCGAAACGGCTAAACTCAACCCCGAAGTTTGGCTTGCAAGGTAGGGAATACTAACTTTGTCCCCAAGAACACATTTAATAAAGCACATCAATACAGAAACAGCACAAATCGATGAATTTTGTTGAAGAACTCAAGTGGCGTGGCATGCTCCACCAAATGATGCCCGGAACAGAAGAATTGCTCAGTAAAGGGATGGTCACTGCCTACGTAGGCATTGACCCCACGGCCGACTCCCTGCACATCGGCCACCTCTGCTCAGTGATGATGCTCCGGCACTTCCAGCGTGCCGGACACAAGCCGCTGGCACTCGTGGGCGGCGCAACGGGCATGATTGGCGACCCCTCGGGCAAAAGCGCAGAGCGCAACCTGCTCACCGAGGACATTCTGCGCCACAATGTGTCGTGCATCAAAAAGCAGTTGTCGCATTTTCTCGATTTCGACTCTGATGCACCCAACGCGGCCGAACTCGTGAACAACTACGACTGGATGAAGGATTTCACATTCCTCGACTTTGCACGCGAAATCGGCAAGCACATCACCGTAAACTACATGATGGCCAAGGACAGCGTGAAGAAACGCCTCAATGGCGAGGCTCGCGACGGTCTGTCGTTCACGGAGTTCACCTACCAGCTGCTTCAAGGCTACGACTTCCTCCACCTCTATCAGGAGAAGAACTGCAAACTGCAGATGGGCGGTTCTGACCAGTGGGGCAACATCACCACGGGTACGGAACTCATCCGCCGCACTCTGGGAAACGAAGCCGACGCTTACGCCCTCACCTGCCCGCTCATCACCAAGGCCGACGGCAAGAAGTTCGGCAAGACGGAGCAGGGCAACGTATGGCTCGACCGCCGTTACACCACGCCCTACAAGTTCTACCAGTTCTGGCTCAACGTGGGCGACGAGGAGGCTGAACGCTATATCAAGATTTTCACTTCGCTCTCGCACGAGGAAATCGATGCGCTCATCGCCGAGCATCGTGCCGACCCGGGTCGCCGCACGCTTCAGAAGAAGCTTGGCGAAGAGGTTACTTGCATGGTACACAGCCGCGAGGACTACGAGACTGCGCTCGAAGCCTCAAACATTCTCTTCGGCAAAGCCACCAAGGAGAGTTTGCTGAAACTCGACGAAGACACTTTCCTCAGCGTGTTCGACGGCGTGCCGCAGTTCGAGGTAAGCCGCGATCAGGCCGTAGGCGCAAAGGCTGTCGACCTCTTGGCCGAAACAACGAAGTGCTTTGCCTCTAAGGGCGAAATGCGCAAGCTCACGCAGGGCGGCGGCGTAAGCCTCAACAAGGAGAAACTTGCGGCTTTCGACCAGGAAATCACCGAAGGCGACCTCATCGACGGCAAGTACCTGCTCGTTCAGCGCGGCAAGAAAAACTACTTCCTCATTACCGTGAAGTAACCAGACTCTTTCAAACAGGGAAAAGCCCAACTATGTCCCGCAACCTCTAAGAACAACCCTGATGCCGCAGGCTTGCCGCCATGCGCATCGGGGTTTTCTTTAACCCTAACATTCCAAGTGAACACTCCCCTACTCCCACGCCGCCCAGCCGCCACTTGGTGGCTCGTGGCTCTCTGTCTCGTTGTACTACTGCCCTATCTCGGCCTTACGCTCTTCAACACGCGCGGCGAACCGCGCGAAGCCGTTGTGGCTCTCTCCATGCTGAAAGAGGGCAACTGGATATTGCCCATCAACAACGGGGTCGACATGGCTTACAAGCCGCCTTTCTTCCACTGGCTCATCGCTCTCTGCTCGCTGCCCGTGGGACACGTCACGGAGTATACCTCCCGGTTGCCGTCGGCACTGGCTTTGGGCGCAATGGTGGTGGCTGGTTTCCGCTTCTACGAGCGACGTCGGGGCTGCGAAACAGCGTGGGTAATGGCTCTCGTCACGCTGAGTTGCTTCGAGGTACATCGCGCCGGCGTGGCGTGCCGCGTCGACATGGTGCTGACGTGCATGATGGTTTTGTCGCTCTATGCCTTGTACCGCTGGATGGAAGGCGGCATGAAGGGACTTCCCCTTTGGGGCATTCTCTGCCTAAGCGGGGCGTTCCTCACCAAAGGTCCTGTGGGGGCGGCACTTCCCTGCTTAGTGGCGGCGGTCTTCGCCTGGATACGCGAGCGTGGCTTCTTCGCTGTACTTTGGCGAATGGCTTGCGTAGGACTGCTCTCGTGCGTGCTGCCAGCCCTGTGGTACGTTGCGGCCTATCAGCAAGGGGGCGAACGCTTCTTTCAACTTGTCTACGAAGAGAACGTGCTGCGCCTTACCGGACGCATGACATACGAGAGCCACGTCAACCCGTGGACGTACAACGTGGTCACGGTTGTGGCTGGACTTGTGCCTTACACACTCTTGCTACTGCTATCGCTCTTCGCCCTCAATTACCGCCGTTTGCGCCAGCGGCTCGGCAGCCCCAACGGGTGGTGGAAGAAATTCACAGGCAGCATACGCCGCATGGACGACGCAAGGCTTTTCTCGCTGCTGAGTATCGTCATCATTTTCGTCTTCTACTGCATCCCCAAGAGCAAGCGGAGCGTCTACCTGCTGCCTATTTATCCGTTCTTAGCCTTTTTCATCGCTGAATTGCTTATTCACTTGCGCAACAAGCACCGCACAGTTTTGCAAGTGTTTGGCTGGACGATAGCCGTGCTTAGTTCGCTGGTGCTTCTTGTGTTCGTTGCCGTGCGGGCTGGGCTTGTCCCGGAAACGCTGGTCAATACGGGGCATCATGCCGTGCAAAATGCGGCCATGCTGCAAGCCCTGCGCGACGTGCCGCTCGCTCCCGTGCAGTGGATAGCCTTGGCGGTTCAGGTTGTGGCTATTGCCGCATTCTTTGTGTGGCGAAAGCGGAAAACCGTCGGATGCGCCTTATCCACCATCATTGCGCTGTTTTTTGCCCTTGACGGCGTTTATCAGCCGCTGGTGCTAAATACCAAGAGCGACCTCCCCGTAGCCCGTCAGATAGCCCGTATGCAGCCGCAGGGGACTATTTACTCGTTCCGCACTGACGTAACGCCGGGCAACCCGTTCCATCCGTTCACCGTAAACTTCTACTTGGGCGACCGCATCACGCCGTTCGAGGCGGCTCAGCCCGACAAGGGGCTACTGCTGGTGGGCAACGAAGAGATTGAGGCGTTCAAGGCGCAATATCCGGCTTACGACGTTCAGTTGGCAAAGGACTTTAACCACCAAAGCTGCGATGACCACAAGTGGCTGAAACTCTATCGCATCACGCGCCGACAGCCATGAAACGTCCGCTCTCTCACCCGGTCTGTGGCGAAGCCTTGCGCTTCGTCCTTGTGGGGGCGTTGGCCACTGCGCTACACTATGCCCTCTATCTGCTGCTGCGCGGTTCTATGCCGCTCAATCTCGCCTATACAATAGGTTATGCAGCGAGTTTTGCGGCGAACTTCTTCCTCACCGCCTACTTCACGTTCCGTTCTGCGCCCTCGTGGCGCAAACTGGTTGGCATGGGGGGCGCGCACGGGGTGAACTACGTGCTGCACATTGCGCTGCTCAACCTTTTTCTGTGGCTGGGGGTACCCTCTGCGCTTGCTCCTGCTCCGGTATTCGCCGTGGCTATACCGGTGAACTTTCTCCTTGTCCGTTTTGTCTTCAAAAAGAAATCCGTATGAACCGTTTCACAGTTATCGTCCCTTGTTACAACGAAGAAGCCGTGCTTCGCGACACCAATGCCCAACTGCTCAACCTCGTCATGAGGCTGGAGGACAAAGGCGACGTGGAACACGGACAAATTCTCTACGTGAACGACGGCAGCCGTGACCGCACTTGGGACATCATCACGGAACTCTCCCGCAAGGATGCGCACGTGGGCGGCCTCTCGTTGGCGCACAACGCCGGACACCAACAGGCGCTCTGGGCAGGAATGGAATGGGCGGCGGCTCACAGCGACGCGGCCGTGACTATCGATGCGGACTTGCAGGACGACATAACGGTCATCCCCGAAATGGTGGACTTGTTCCACAAGGGCATTGACGTGGTCTACGGCGTTCGTCGCGAAAGGCGCACCGACACGTTCTTCAAACGCACTACGGCGCAGGGCTTCTACCGCCTGATGCGAGTGATGGGGACAAATGTGGTGTACAACCATGCGGACTTCCGCCTGATGAGCCGCCGCGCCTTGCAAGCCCTGATGCAGTACCCTGAGCGCAACCTTTTTCTCCGAGGTATGGTCACGACCCTCGGCTTTCCCTCGGCCATGGTCTGCTACGACCGTACGGAGCGCAAGGCGGGCGAGTCGAAATACCCCCTCCGCAAGATGCTCAGCTTTGCCCTCGACGGCATCACGTCGTTCTCCGTGCGCCCCTTGCAGTACATCACGCTGCTCGGCATATTCTTCATGCTCATCTCGCTCCTTGCCATTGTCTACGGCATCGTTTCCTGGGCCGACGGCAAGGCTATTGCGGGCTGGACATCGCAACTGGTGAGCCTCTGGTTCATCGGCGGAGCCATCCTCCTCGCCTGCGGCATCATCGGCGAATACGTGGGCAAAATCTACACCGAAGTGAAGCGCCGCCCGCGCTATTTCATCGAAAGCGCAACCGGCGATTTTCTCAAGGGCGAAGGGGATTAAGGCTTTTTCGGACGTATAACGTCGCAAAATTTGCGGCAAAACAATTGTTTCTTTGCCTATGCGATGATTTTGCCGTATTTTCGTCGCAGAAATTGCGACGTTTTTCAGTTGTAAACGTCGCAACGAAACTATCTGCGCCTTATGTACATACACGAAAGAGACAATTGGACGGCTTTCAAGTGGGACGCTTCCGCCATTACTTCAATCCTTGAACAGGTAAGCCGCAAGCAGGGTTTGCTCTACGGCCGATTGGCTTCACTCGGCTTTGACAGCAAACTGAAAGCCATGGCAGAGAACCTTACCTTCGACGTGGTTTACTCGTCGGAGATTGAAGGCATCCGCCTCAATGTGGACGAAGTTCGCTCTTCAATTGCCCGCAAACTGGGCATTGAGAATGTCAAGCAAACCGCCTCGTCGCATTACGTTGACTCTGTGGTGGCGGTTATGCTCGATGCTGTAAGCCACTACGCCCAGCCGCTTACCAAAGAGAAATTGTGTGCTTGGCAAGCGGCTTTCTTCCCCACGGGCTTCAGCGAGGGCTTGCAGATTGAAGTAGGCAAATACCGTACAAACGAGGAACACATTGTTTCGGGAATGTTTGGCAGGGAGAAAGTGCACTACATAGCCCCGTCGCCTCAGCGCGTGGAGGACGAGATGGAAAAGTTCATTGAATGGTTCAACAACGAGACTGACGAAAGTTCTGTAATCCGCTCCGCCGTCGCCCACCTGTGGTTCGTGAGCATTCACCCCTTTGAGGACGGAAACGGACGGCTGGCACGCATTCTCTCGGATATGCTGCTGGCTCGCGCCGACAAGAGCGAGTTTCGCTTCTACAACATTTCCTCGCAAATCAACAAGAACAAGAACCGCTAT
Organism: Clostridiales bacterium; assembly: GCA_963632215.1. Lineage (GTDB taxonomy): Bacteria > Bacteroidota > Bacteroidia > Bacteroidales > Bacteroidaceae > Alloprevotella. Next base: position 10,651 of record CAVGTD010000024.1, on the reverse strand, counting down.
TACGACCTTCTTGAAAAAACGCAGCGCGGAGACGGCGACATCACAGACTGGATTTTATGGTACGCTCACACATTGTCCACTGCCCTCGACGAAGCCGAAGCGGTAGTCAGCACTGTATTGAACAAAACGCTGTTCTGGCAAAGGGCATCATCCATTGCTTTAAGCCAACGCCAAACGGACGTGCTAAATCTCTTTCTTGATGGCTACGAAGCAAAAATCACCTCCAAGTCGTGGGCTTCGCTCGCCAAATGTTCCAAGGACACCGCCATTCGAGACATTCAGTATCTCATGGCAAAAGGGCTTCTTCGTGAGGATATCCCAGGTGCAAAACGCCCAAGCTATTCCATCGTTTACAACGACGAGGACATCACCCTTCAATTCTCTTCCGCCAACATTCAGTACGAAAACAACATCCCCTACCTAAATGCCCTGTACAAAGGCTCAATACCCGTACACGAAAGAGTCCTGCCCCTTGATGCCGAACGGTTCGAAAGGGGCGATTTGCCACTGCGCAATCTGTTGGCAAAGTATTGCTCGTATATTATCACGTAAATATCATGCAATGGATTTGCTGCTATTTCCCAAATGATAGTTCAGATAGATAGCCAGATCCTTGCTGTTGAAAGTATAGTATCCACCGCTCTTGTACTTTTTGAGCATTCGCACGTAGTCGATGAACTGTTGTGACTTGACGAGGCGGAAAACCGTAGCATAGTCCGCACCTATGATGTACAAGCCGCTGTACACGCCGCTCCCGGCCTTTACTTCGTTGAGTTTGACGGACTGCACGTCCTTTATCACCGTATTAATCGCAATTTTGGGGCGGCGGACGTCCTTCAAGGCTTGTGTCCGGCCGTACAGATACCAGTCGGGACAAGCGGACTCGTCCTTCCCTTTCAGCAGGTCTTTCTTGTGCCGGTTCAGGTATTGCGCCAGTTCGGGAATTGCGAAGATTTTGTCCTTGGGGACGGGCTTGCTGTGATTGTCATAGGGGAAGAACGCCTTGCGCCACTTGCCCGTTGAACCTTTTACCACGTCAATCACAAAGTCGGAAAAGGGAAATTCATCGCTGATAAACACTTTGTCGGCAAGGGTGGCGAAACCGTTTTTCACCTGCACGCAGGAACGGAAGTTTCCCTGTACAATGTGGGCGTAGTCGGCCACAGAACTTTTCGTGCCAAGCAGCAAATTGCCGTAGAGAAAGGCTTCGCCGTAACCGAGCGTGTCCACGTAGACTGGTTCTCGCTTATCGCCGTCGTAGGTGTAGTAGTCAAGGCTTTCGCTGCGCACCCCCTTTTGCATTTTGGTTATCAGCGTGTACGTGGTGGCTTCGAACGGCTGAAAATGCCCGAGGTCTATCAGACTGCTTACACACTGCGTTCGCTGGATGTAGGCGCGCATATTCGTACCCGCGAGGCTGTTTATCCACGAACTGGGGGTGATGTAGCAAAGCGTACCGCCCGCTTTCAGCATATTCAGGCCCAGTTCAAAAAACACGAGGTAGAGGTCGGTCATGCCGCCGTTGGCAAAGAGATAGGTCTTCACGCTCTCGTACGCCCCGGCGAGGTTGTGCACCCTCACGTAGGGCGGATTGCCTATGACGAAGTCCATCTGCCCGTCATAGGCGCGTACTTTCAGGGCATCTTCGTTGCGCACGTCCCACTGCACGCCCTCCAAGCCGTAGCCACGGGCAAGGCTGTCCAGGTTGTCCAGACAGCAGCGGTAACCCACGGTGTCGAGTTCAATGCCGTGTATATAGGTTTGGAGTTCAAGCCTCAGCGCGGCTTTGTCGTCGCTCACGGCAAGAAACGCCTCGCAATACCGCTCGACGAAAGCGCACATAAACGCCCCGTCGCCGCAGCTGTTGTCAACGACGTGCCGCCGCAACACATTGCCGCCACCGTATCCGGCGCAGTCAAGGATATTGCGCGCCAAGTAGTCGGGGGTGAATACTTGCCCACTGTGCTTTATCTTGTGTGTGTCGTTTGCCATTGGTTTTAAACACGATAGCGAAACGCCGCCCGCACGCACGTCCCGGAGGGGAAAAGCGCGTTTGGCGGCGTTTCGGATAGGAATACGGGGAATTTCCCCTACGCTTGTATTTCCTTGTCTTGGAGGATGAACTTGAGGATGTCATTCGCCACCCCACCCTTGCGGAGGTGGAATACGGTGGTGTTCGTCAGGTCGTAACGCCAGGCAACGATGCGGATAGCCTGAGCGAATTGGTAGAATGCGTCACGGGCGCGTGCCAGCATGGCATCGTCTGACGTGCCGTACACCTTGAACGAGGGGTAATCGCCGCTCCATTCCGTATACCAAGTATCCTTGAGAACCTCCCTGATGTACTTTTCGTTGTCTTTGAGGAAGTTGGGGTCGGAGCAAGTAATCTGGTACTCGTCGGAACGCACGGGAGTGAAGAGGGGGATGCTGGTGGTGTTTTCGTTCCAAACCACGCCCTCGTCATACATAGCTCCGTTATTTTGGCTGTTCGTTCTGCACACGAGTTCCGCCACAAGGGCAATGTCGTTGAGGGTGAGCGTGTACGCACTGTTTGCCTTGGGATTTTTCACCACGTAGTGGAGCGTGAGGTCCGTGTCCCAGTCGTTGCGCTGGAAGTCTGCCACAACGCTGTGCTCTTTGCTGTATTGCGGTGTGGCGTTCACGCTGCGCACGCTGCTCGTTTGGATGTCGTGGTTGTGGTTTACATAGATGTAGCCCGGGCGCACGCCGCCGAATGTCCATTCGGTGAAACTGCCGGTTTTACCGGTGTTTGCGCCATACAGCCCGTCGTCGTTATGCTCGAACGACTGCGACGCTTTCACCGTCTGTCCCCATTTGCCGCCCCACATGTTGCCGTAGAGTGTGCAAACGTTGTTGATTTCGGTGTTGAGACCCGATTTCACAGAACCGTTGACCATTGCACTCGGCAAGATCTGCTGCATCGAAACGCCCTCGTTGCCGCCGTCGGCATCGGTAAGGCGGCAAGAGAGGTAGCAGCCCTTGAAATAGGGTCCGTACCATACGTTGCGCCATTCGGACAAGAACTCCGCACCCTCGTTCCACGTGCCAGTCTTGTAGCTGGGCTTCAGCACAGTGCCGTCAGTAAGCGTCACTTCCTTGTCAATCTGGTACCAGAACTCGGAGTAGGTGATGATACTCTTGTAGTCGGTCCACTTTCTCGTCACGTTCGGGCAGTCGAGTTCGGAGTTGTGGTACGTGGGCGAGATGCGCACGAGATAGTGGTCCTCGTTGGCCTGGGTGTCGTGGAAGGAGTAGCAATCCACGTTGATTTCGTAGCGCATCTTCTTCTCCAAGGCGAGCGTAGGCCCTACCATCTGCTGGATGCATACGGTCTGGGGCTTTATCACGTTGCCGTTGTTGTCGGTCACGGCGTTGGCCGTGGATATATTCTTGAAGTTGATGGCGCGGCGCATCCACTGCACGAGCTGGTCGGCGGACTTGCCGTGGTCGTACTCAGTGGGCTTGTATTCCTGCGGCACGCACATGGTGTTGACCGTGTCGCTGTCGGCCGTGAGGCTCTGGATCATTGCGTTCGAACGCGAGCTGTCGGCCGTTTCTTCGAGGCTGCGCACAAGGTAAAGCCCGAGCTGGCTGAAAGCGATGGCCTCGGTGCGGTTGTCCACCTTCTGGGTGGTCATCTGCCTTACCTGCTGAAAGCGTTCGAGCATCTGCGTGGGCTCGGTCACGTCGCCGCCTTGCTGCGACACGGCGTCGATGGCCTTCTGTATGGTGTCGACCAAAGCGGTGCGGTCCACGCTCGCAGGGTCAACCAGCACGAAGCTCGCGCCATTCTGGTAGGCCTGGAACATCTTGGTCACGTCGTCGACTGTGAAGCGAACGTTGTGGTTTTTGGTGAAAACAAAGGCTTTCACGTTGGCGGAAATCTCCGTCGTCGTGTTGACCATTCGGTTGGCTACGTTGCCGTTGAAGCCTGAGCGGTCTGCGCCGAACACCATGGCGAGGCCGTTGAACGTCACGTCCAACTGGTCGGTTATGGGGTCGGGAGTAATGTTGTGCGTGCTGTCGCCCGATTCTGAGCCGTCGGTTTTCTTTACGTTTTCCTGAGTGTCGTCGCTGCACGATACGAGTGCGCTTCCTGAACCGAGGAACGCCAGCAGTGCCAAGCTGCACACTGCAAGGGCGGGAAATCTGAATAGTTTCATGTTGTAGCCGTTTTAAAGGTTAGTGAACGGTGTGTGGTGTTTCTCAGGCGGCCGCAGTATTATGCGCCGTGTATAAATGGCAAAGGTATAGTTATTTATTACGCTCGGATAAAAACGGACATAAAATTTTCGCAAAAAGGCAAATTTTATGTCCGGCGCGACTTTTGCAATCCTCAGGAAAACCGATACGAATACCGAGTAAGCCGAAACAAAGCCCGGGGAAAGTGTCGTCTGCCGCACGGGCGACACACGTACGCCGCACGGTTGACGCACGCAGCCCGTACGACCGACGCACGTCACCCATACGGTGTACGGCAACTAGCACGGGGGTAAGGACTACTACACAGAGAAGAAAAGAAAGTTCTAACGAAGTTGCATTTAAAGTGAAACCGCCGTATTTTTGCAAAATGAAATGCAAATCGGACATATTTTGTCCGATTTGCCATACAGATTACAAAACATGAGGACACATAATATTCAAAATTGGGTAGAGAGGCAGATGATGCACGGCAGTTACATCTTTACAAAGGAAGATGTAAGCAGGCTCGGCTTCTACCACAGCTCCGGCAGCATGGGAAAGGCATTGTACCGTATGCAGGAGAAGGGTGTTATCGTTTCGCCGTGGCTTAGTTTCTACGTTGCGGCACCCATGGAATACCGATTGAGCGGCGAAGTGCCGCCATCGTTCTACATTGACCGGCTCATGAAATACGTAGGACGGGAATACTATGTGTCGCTCCTTACCGCAGCCATGCTCCACGGGGCAGGACATCAAAGAGCAATGGTGTTCCAAGTTACAATTGCCGGAAAGCAGATTGTGTCGTCCGTTCGCAACGGCACTTTGCTCGATTTCAACATACGGAAGGCTATTCCCACAGCTTATATTGACAAGATAAAGACCCAGACAGGCTATATGAACGTATCCTCGCCTGAACTTACAGCGTTGGATTTAGTAAGCCTGGAGGAAAAGGCAGGAGGACTGAGCCGTGTGGCGGAGGTGCTTATGGAATTGGCGGAGAATTTGCGTTGGGATTCCGGGAAGCTTGAGTTGCTCGACTATTTCAGTGCAGCCGTGGTGCAACGTCTTGGTTTTTTGCTCGATTTAATCGAAGAAACAGGACTTGCAGACCAACTCATGACGTTGGCAAAGCAGGCTGGCAAAACATTCCGCAAGATAAGCCTTAAACAGAGCAAGCCCGTTTCTGAGAGTATGGAAGTAAACAAAAAGTGGAAGGTGATTGTAAACTATGAAATAGACATTGACGAAATATGATACCAGAGTTTTACATCCAGCAATGGAAAGAAAATGCGCCTTGAGTTGAACCGTATATGGTGGAACAGGACCTTATCATCTGCCGTGCGTTGGTCAGCATCTTCAGCGATGATTTTTTGGCTTCGCAACTGGCCTTCCGTGGCGGAACAGCCCTGCACAAGCTATACCTTGCGCCTCAGCCCCGATACAGCGAGGACATTGACTTGGTGCAAATCGCCCCAGGTCCCATAAAGCCCATAATGTACCGTCTGGGAGAGGTGCTTGACTGGCTGCCAAACAGAGTGACAAAACAAAAGCGGTACAACAACACGATGCTTTTCCGTGCTGTGTCGGAAGTGCCGCCTGTCGTACAGATACGCTTGAAGGTAGAAATAAACTGCTTTGAGCATTTCAACGTGCTGGGACTTACAAAAGTTCCATTCCGTATGGAAAACGAATGGTTCACGGGCGAGGCTAATCTGACTACGTACAAGTTTGAAGAACTCCTTGGCACAAAATTGCGCCCCTCTATCAACGCAAAAAGGGGCGTGACCTATTCGACCTGCACGTGGCTCTGCAACGAAGAGACGTTGATGCGGAAAAAGTAATGTTGTGTTACAAAAAGTACATGGAGTTTGTCGTGGGAAAAGCCCCTTCTTACAAACAATTCGTGAACAATATGCAGGAAAAGTTGAGCGACACGGAATTTACAGGCGATATGCAGCCGCTCTTGCGTCCTGAGATGTCGTTCGCTCCAAGCGAAGCCTACGGGCTGATTTACGATACATTCATCGACAAAATGGAGGGGAAAAGAGACTAGTAACGCAGCGGTTCATAAATGTGTCGGAGAACTATACTTGCAAAGCAGGTTTATCCACGCTATAAACCTACAACAAGTCCCCCGCAAAAAGCGCAGTAGGCAAGCTTCCCCGGTTGGGGCGCTTGCCTACTGCTTTGTTTTCGGCACGGCGCATGGGCGCGCCGTGGGAAGAGGGGGTTAGTCGGCTATGAGGGAGAACTCTGCGCCTGAGGCGTAGTCCTGGCCGAATTGCTCGTTGAGGGCGCGCAGACGGATGTAGCGTGCCTTTACGGGCTTGTCGAACATTACCTTTTTGAGGTCGGCCGTAGCGGGGAACGAGCCTTTCGCTACGGGGCTGCCCCACGACTTGCCGTCCTGGCTCACGTAGATTTCGTAGTCCTTAATCCATCCGTTCTGGCCGCTTTGGCGGGGCAAAAGGGTGAAGCCCTTCATGGTCTTCGTCTCGCCGGCATCGAAGTCAACCCAGTGGGGGTATTTGGCCTGCGTGATGGAGTACATGGTGTGCCAGATGGTTGACGGGTCGCCGTCGACGAGGTTGGCCGCGTCGCCGCTGCCGTTCTCCTGCGAAGAGGTGAATACTACCTCGAGAGGCACGCTCTCGACCTTGGCGTAGGTCATGGACGTTTTCATGCCCGGGTTTTCCTTGTACCAGGTAGTCACCGTGCCGCCCTGACGCAGGTTGAAGGGCTTCGTATAGACCGTACCCTTTTTGCTGCCGTTGAGAGCGTACATGATGGTGCGGTTCTTGGCGGGCGAAGAGAGCGTCACGTCTCCCGTGCGGCTGTGCTCGATGCTGATGGGCTGCTCGCCGGCGGTGGAAACCTTGGCCACCTGCTGAGCCGTTGCCGTGCCGCTGACGGGACGGATGATGAAGCCGAAGTTGTAGTTGGTGCTGACGGCTTGGTCGCTTGCGTAGGGACCGCCCTGTCCGCAGCTTGCGCCGCCAAGGCCCGTCACCTTCGCGTCAAGGTGGAGGTAAGTGCCGTCAGAGGCGGGGAGCTGGTAGGGATGCGCCGCCACGGTAAGCTGCTGCTGGCTCCAAGGCAAGGCCGATACCGACATGAGGCTGTCGGCCACGAAGGCCACGCCCGGCGCGCCGGGCTTCGACGTACTGAGGGCGCACCAGCGCACGTCCTCGCGGTTGCCCATGCTCTGGGGCTTGGGGAGCATGATGTCCTGCTTGCCCACTTCGCCCTCGTGCAGTTCGACGAACTGTCCCGTCTTGCGGTCGGCGTAGTTGTTCACCGGGCCGCGTCCGTAGTAGGCAAAGCGGTTGTAGTCCTTGTTGAGCTTCAGGCTGTAGCCGATGCGGGGCAGCACCACGTTGGCGCGGTTGGCCGAGATGGCGCTTTGCAGTTCGATAGAGCCATCGGGATAGATGGTGTACACCTGGTTGGTGGTAAACTTCAAGTCGTCTGCTCCGAGTTCGCGCTTGCCCTTGTCGAAGGTGTAGACGGTTTCGGGGTCACGGTCGCGGTCGGAGTAAACCTGCTGGCAGCCGTACTTGCCTTGGCTCTCAACCATGTAGGAGAGCTGGTACGAGCCGTTTTTCAACTGGCTGACGGTGGGCTGACCCACTACCTTGTGCTGCAGGTTGTAGAGGCCTTCCTTGAACCACGCTCCCGGGTAGCCGATGCCGGCATCGTTGTCGGTCGGAGCACGGAACGCGTCGAGCTTCGGACCATTGCCGTCGGCGAGGACGGTAGCGCCGTCGTATTGAAGCGAATAGATGGCACCGGTGGCATTGTCGAACGTGGCGGAGAAGTTGTCGCCGCTAAGGGTGACATAGCCCTTCTTCGACACGTCGGCCTTGACGGCCTTGCCCGTGGCAGACTGAGCTATGGAGGGAGCTTTTACGTCGGCTGCTTTCACAAAGAGCTGTTCCTCCATCTGCACATAGCCCTTCTTGGCCCAAGGCATATCCTTGCCTTGCAGGAACTGCACCTTGACGTAGTACTCGCTGCCCTTGTCGAGCGAGGAGTAGTTGAAGGGCAGGACGTACGTTTGTCGTTCGCGCGGACCGAGGATGTTTTTCGCGCCTTGCAGGGGCTTGTCCTTCTCCACGCACACGCCGTCCTTGTAGAGCGACCACACGATTTGGTAGCCGCGGAGGGGTTCGAAGTAGTTCTTGTTGAAGATTTCGATTTGGCCGAGTTCGAGGTTAACGGCCTTTACGCCGACGTTCTGGTACACCTTCTTCACCTCGTAGTACTGAGCCTTGGGTTCGAGGTCGGGACGCATCACGCCGTTCATGCAGAACATGCCGTCGTTGGGCTTGTTGTCCTTGCCGAAGTCGCCGCCGTAGCCCCAGAACTTTGCGCCGGTCTTGGGGTCGGTGCCCATCATGGCCTGGTCCACCCAGTCCCAGATGGCGCCGCCCATGAAGAAGTTGGTGCTTTCGATGGCGGTCCAGTAGTCTTGCAGGTTGCCCACGGCGTTGCCCATGGAGTGGGCGTACTCAGAGATGTGGTAGGGGTACTTCATGTCGTATGTACCCTTGACCGCGCCTTGCACCCAAGCCACTGGGGGGTACTGGTTCGAACCCATGTCGACGATGTCGTTGTTGCGCTCGTACTGCACGGGGCGGCTGTCGTCGTAGGTCTTGATGGCGGCGTAGGCTGCCTTGAAGTTGTCGCCGGGACCGGCCTCGTTGCCAAGACTCCAGATGACCACCGAGGGGTGGTTGACGGTGGCGTGTACCATCTCCATGTTGCGAGCCACGTGGGCGTTCTTCATCTCAGGCACGTGCGAGAGGCTTGGCTTTCCGTAGTAGTACTCGTGGCTTTCGAGGTTGGCCTCGTCTTCGAGGTAGATGCCGTACTTGTCGCAGAGGTAGTACCAGTAGGGGGCGTCGGGATAGTGGGAGTTGCGGACGTGGTTGATGTTGCCGCGCTTCATCAGGAACACTTCCTTCTCCATCTGCTCGCGCGTGATGTAGTGACCGGTGTAGGGGTTGGTCTCGTGGCGGTTCACGCCCTTCATCTTGATGGTTTTGCCGTTGAGGAAGTAGTAGCGCCCGGCCAGGTTGAACTCGTCCTGACTGGCGGGCGTGTCCTTGATTTCGATTTTGCGGAATCCCACGTTAGTGGAGAACGTCTCAACCACCTTGCCCTTTTTGTCGCGGAGTTCGCCCACGAGGGTGTAGCGGTAGGGAGCTTCAGCGTTCCAAGGCTTCACCTTGTCGCCAGCCTGAAGCGTGACGAGGCTGCTCACCTCGCCCTGCTTGCCTATTTCGTCCACCTGGGCCGTGGCGGTAACGCCCTCCACGAGGGTGTTTTCGTCGCTATAAAGTTTGTTGGCATAGAGGGAGTAGCTGAGGGTGTAGCCCTTGGCTGCCTTGGCGGTGAGGTTGCTCACCTGGGCGGTGATATGCAGGGAGGCTTTAGTATAGGACGCATCGTAGTCGGGGATGGCCTTGACGTCGCGCACCTGCACCTTGGGCTTGGCGGTGAGGGCCACGTCACGGATGATGCCGGGCAGACGGAACATGTCCTGGCTCTCGAAGAAAGAGCCGTCGGAATTGCGGTAGACCTCAACGGCCACCACGTTCTCGCCCTTGGCGTTGAGGTAGGGGGTGATGTCGAACTGGGCGAGGTTGCGCGAGTTCTTCGAGAAACCTACGTAACGGCCGTTGATGTAGAGATAGAAGAAGGAGTCTACGCCGTCAAAGTTGATATAGATTTCCTTGTCCTTCCAGTCGGCGGGGACAGTGAACGTACGACGGTACGAACCCACCTCGTTGCGGTTCTTATAGGTCATCCAGTCCTTGCGAGGCTCGCGCATCACGCCGCCTTTCCAGTCGCCCACTTCTGCTTGGTGCTGGAAGATGACGCGCTGGTTGGAGTAGAGCGGCTCGCCGTACTTGAACGTGCCGTCGCTCTGCTGGCCGGCAAGGTTCCAGCTCTGAGGCACGGCAATCTTGTCCCAGGCAGAGGCATCGAAGTCGGTCTTGAAGAATTCCTTGGGACGCTCGTCGGGGTTCTTGGCCCAGTGGAACTGCCACTGGCCGTTGAGGCTCTGCCACAAGGAACTGTTTTCGGGCAGCACCTTGCGCGCCTCGTCGACGCTGGCAAACGAGAAGAACCAGGCGTGGGGCTGCTGCTTGTTGTAGGCTACGGAGTCGGGGCTTTGCCACTCCCACCCTGTGGGCTGCGGCATCTGGCCGTAGTAGTAGCCGCCGAGGGGCGCAATCTGCGCCCATGCTGCGGGCATGGCAAGCAAGGCCGCAAGGAGGGTCGTTGTTGTCTTACGCATAGTATTTAAAAGGGATTTATGTTTGTTTCTGTTGTGTTTTTCGGGGGGGGGAGGATGTCCGCAAAACGCGGCCTGAAAGGCCAGTTCTCCATAGCCCAGGGCAGAGTGGCGGCGCGAAGCGGCGACACGTCACCCTGGGTT
>CAVGTD010000023.1:0-29499 GCA_963632215.1 Clostridiales bacterium | reverse complement strand
GAGCACAACCTTGCCAAGGTTGGGGTCGCGAGTTCGAGTCTCGTTTTCCGCTCATCAAGTCGAAGCGGGTCTTATCGTTCAGGCGAGAACGAAGGTCAGTCCACGCAACATTCGAGAAAGACATACTGTAAACAAGAAAACATCAAACTGGAGAGGTGGCGGAATTGGTAGACGCGCTACTTTGAGGGGGTAGTGACAATTGTGTCGTGGGAGTTCGAGTCTCCTCCTCTTCACTTTTTGCGGAAATAGCTCAGTTGGTAGAGCACAACCTTGCCAAGGTTGGGGTCGCGAGTTCGAGTCTCGTTTTCCGCTCTGGATATCGTTTTATTATTTTGCGGAAATAGCTCAGTTGGTAGAGCACAACCTTGCCAAGGTTGGGGTCGCGAGTTCGAGTCTCGTTTTCCGCTCCAAGGTCGCTCGAATGGTGGAATGGTAGACACGAAGGACTTAAAATCCTTTGGGCAGAAATGTCCGTGCGAGTTCGAGTCTCGCTTCGAGCACATCATTAGCAAGAACGCTGGTTTGTACAACGCAAATCGGCGTTCTTTCTCTTATCCCCAAAACCCAAATTGCCCCGATGAGTGTCGAGAAAGCCAAGGTGGACATGCTCCACGGCCCTTTGTTCCTGAAAATCCTAATGTTCGCCCTGCCCCTTGCGGCAAGCAGCCTGTTGCAACAGTTGTTCAACTCGGTCGACGTGGCCGTGGTGGGCCGTTTCGCAAGCAGCAAGGCTCTGGCGGCGGTGGGCAGCAACGCCCCGGTAATCAGTCTGCTGATCAACCTGTTCATGGGCGTGTCAATGGGCGCCAACGTGGTCATATCGAACCACCTGGGGCAGCGCGACCAGGACGGCGTGCGCCGCTCCGTAAGCACGGTGGCGCTGGTTTCGGTGGTGAGCGGCTTGCTGCTCATGGTGTTGGGCGTGGCCGTGTCGCGCCCCATTCTTGAACTGATGGACACGCCGGCCGACGTGCTTGACATGGCCGTGCTTTACCTTCGCATCTACTTCCTCGGCATCCCGTTCTTCCTCATCTTCAACTTCGGCGCGGCCATTCTGCGCAGTGTGGGCGACACCAGGCGGCCGCTCTACATCCTCGTGGTGGCCGGACTGATAAATACCGCCCTCAACCTGTTTTTCGTCATCTGCCTGGGCATGGGCGTGGAGGGCGTTGCCATAGCCACGGCCATAGCCAACGCCGTGAGCGCAGCCCTGATAGTCCGTCTGCTAAGGCGCGAACCGGGGGCCTTGCGCCTTGAATTCCGCCATATGCGCATCTACCGCAAGGAACTGAAACGCATGTTGCAGATAGGCGTGCCGGCGGGCTTGCAGGGCATGGTGTTCTCGTTCTCGAACGTGGTGGTGCAAAGCGCAATCAACGGCTACGGGGCGGCGGCAATCGCGGGTTCGGCAGCGGCGGTCAACTTTGAATACTACTGCTACTACATCATCGTGGCGTGCAACGGCGCGGCCATCAGTTTCATCGGGCAAAACTACGGCGCGGGGCAGTACGACCGCGTGCGCCGCATCTTCCGCATATGCATGGCCATGGGTCTCGTGGGCTGCTTCATAGCCAATATGGCCTTCACGCTCAACAACCAATTCTTCCTGTCGTTTTTCAGCACCGACCCCGAAGTGCTGAAATACGGGGCCATGCGCATGGAGGGCGTGCTGATATGCCAGTTCTTGGCTTGCAGTTACGAAATTTCGGCCTCCGCGCTTCGGGGCATGGGCGAGTCGATGCTGCCCACGCTCTTCACAATTTTCGGAACGTGCGTGCTGCGCATGGTGTGGGTGTTCGTTGTAGCCCCGTTCTACAAGGGCTTCCCCGAACTCTTGCAGGTGTACCCCCTGTCGTGGGTGCTGACCGGCACAATGGTGCTGACGGCCTACTTCCGCTATACCAAGAAGCACTGCCCGGCGGCGAGCGTCGGGCAAAAGGCGTAGGCACGGCGGCAACCAGCCGAGGCGGACGGCGCAGCAAGTTCGTAACGCTTTTGTCACCATCTCCGAATAAAAAGCATAACTTTGCAGCAACTAATCTTTCAGAGAAACACATAGAAACAATATCATGGAACAAAAAGATTTACAGCACATTGCCGGCCAGTTCGCCATCGAGGGCAATGTGGTTGAGGTGCGCCCTCTTGGCAACGGCCTTATCAACACCACTTACAAGGTAGTGACCGAGGGAAACGCCCCCGACTACGTGATGCAGCACATCAACACGGCCATCTTCCCCGACGTGGACATGCTCATGGACAACATCACCGCCGTGACGGCACACATCCGCAAGAAGCTCGAGGCTAAGAACACGGCCGACATCGACCGCAAGGTGCTGAAGTTCGTTCCCTGCAACGACGGCAAATACTACTACAAGCACGAGGGCAAATACTGGCGCATCATGGTGTTCATCCCCGACACCGTGTCGAAGACGGGCGTAACCCCCGAAAGCTCGTACATCGTGGGCGAAACGTTCGGCGACTTCCAGGCTATGCTGGCCGACATCCCCGTGCAGCTGGGCGAAACCATCAAGGACTTCCACAACATTGAATTCCGCTTGCAGCAGTTCCACGACGCAGTCAAGGCCGACAAGGTGGGCCGCGCCGCCGGCGTGAAGGACATCATCGACGAAATCGAGAAGCGCGCCGAGAGCATGACCCGCAGCGAACGACTCTACCGCGAAGGCACGCTGCCCAAGCGCATCTGCCACTGCGACACGAAGGTCGACAACATCCTCTTCGACAAGAACGACGACGTGTTGTGCGTAATCGACCTCGACACCGTGATGCCCAGCTTCATCTTCTCCGACTACGGCGACTTCCTCCGTTCAGCCGCCAACACGCAGGCCGAGGACAGCCCCGAATACGACAAGATAGCCTTCCGCATGGACATCTTCAAGTCGTTCACCGAGGGATATCTGAAAACAGCGCGCGCATTCCTCACGCCCGTTGAAATAGAGAACCTCCCCTACGGCGCAACGCTCTTCCCCTATATGCAGCTCGTGCGCTTCTTCACCGACTACCTCGACGGCGACAACTACTACAAGACGCAGTATGCCGACCACAACCTTGTGCGCTCGAAGAACCAACTCACCCTCTTGCAGCGCGCCGAGGAGAAAATTCCCGAAATGGAAGCATTCATCAAGGAGCAGCTGGGCTAAACGCCCGTCCCTCCGCCACCCGATACGCAGCCCGAGGCACTCGCCCCGGGCTGCATTCGTTCAGAGCCGTGATACCCGTTTCACCGATTTCCGCCCCGTGTTACCGCCAAAGGGCGGGCTGTTTGCCGCATTTGCTTACATTTGCACCAAACAAAACACGCAACCGTCATGGACAACAACAAGGTTCGCAAGGTCAACACAATATTTGAGTACAACGAGTACCTCGGCATGGAGACCCACCACCCGCTGGTGGCAATCATCGACCTGTCGAAGAGCAAGCCCCTACGGCACGAGCTGCAAATGCTCGGCTTCTACACCGTATTCCTGAAAGACGTGGAATGCGGCAACCTCGTTTACGGACGGCAAACGTACGACTACCAGAAAGGGACGGTCGTATGCATCGCGCCGGGACAGATTGTGGGCAGCCGCGACACGGGAGAGATTTTCCAGCCCAAGGGATGGGCGCTGTGCTTCCACCCCGACCTGATTCACGGCACGTCGCTGGGCAAGCACATGAGGGAGTACTCGTACTTCTCCTACGAGTCGCGCGAGGCGCTGCACCTCTCCGAAAGCGAACGGGAAATCTTCATCGACTGCCTCGAAAAGATACAGCAAGAGGTCAACCACCCCGTAGACCGCATGAGCAAGCGGCTCATCGCCAAGAACATCGAGCTGCTCCTGGACTACTGTCTGCGCTTCTACGAGCGGCAGTTCATCACGCGCGAGAACGTGAACCGCGACATCCTCACGCGCTTTGAACAACTGCTCGACGAATACTTCACGGGCAACAACGCCGAGCGCAACGGCCTGCCCACCGTGAAACACTGCGCCGAGAAGCTGTGCCTTTCAGCCAACTACTTCGGCGACCTCATAAAGAAAGAAACGGGACACACCGCCCAGGAATACATTCAGGGCAAAATAGTGGATTTGGGCAAAGAACTCATTCTCGACCCTGCGAGCAGCATCAGCCAGGTGGCCTACCGCCTTGGTTTCCAATATCCCCAGCACTTTACCCGTATGTTTAAGCGCACCACGGGACTAACGCCCAACGAATACCGCCTTCGTGCGAAATAAGCCCCCTTTTGCGCCCCGACTCCGAAATTAGCCGCCGCAAGGCTTTGCCAATCCCCGATAAGTCATTATCTTTGCACTCGCATTTCGGGGTGTAGCTCAGCCCGGTTAGAGTACGCGTCTGGGGGGCGTGGGGTCGCTGGTTCGAATCCAGTCACCCCGACTTGTTTTACACTACGACGGTGACAGCCTGATTTCAAGCTGTCACCGTCTTTTTATTGCCCTTTTCCGGAAAACAGACAATAAAAGGGTATATTTGCGCTAATGTTCAACCATTTACGCCAAGCCGCCCACATTTGCAACGAGCCGGCACAAGCGTCACGAAAAAGCACGACACTAACACAACACCATGGGGGACAGTCTCGTATATAAGCTGCACAGCGGAAAGCCCAACAAACTCGTTTCGTTCCTTACGGGCTACCTCAAACTGCTTGTGCCACGTTGCTGGTACCGTTCGCGACTGGACGGAAAGTTGCGGAGCATAGACCGCCGAACCGACGCTGACTACATCAGGCAGCGAGCCGACTATTACCTGAAGTGGCACGAACCTTTCAGCGTCCCAGCCGAAGACACCGTGAGGAGAGATCGCAGCTGGCTTCACTACATCGGTCCGCTACGCGGCTTCAAGCCCAAGACTTTCCATACGGCTTATTTTCTCGACCAGTACGAAGTGACCCGTTGGTTTCCCGCAATGTTCCGCTGGAGCTTCTGCCCGGGCGACGTCTACTTCACGCCCGAACTGCCCACGGTGGTCAAGAGCCGCTTGCTTACCGAGGACAACTCCCGTTCGGCGCTGCTGAAATTGGACAAACTGCGCCACTTTATGTTCGTAGACGACCGCATTCCCTTTCGCCAAAAGCAGGACAAGGTAATCTTCCGCGGAAAGATACGCCAGAGCCGGGTGAGGCGGAGTTTTCTCGAACGCTTCTTCCGCCACCCCCTCTTCGACTGCGGCGTGGTGGGACGCAACGAGGGCTGCCCCGAGGAATGGATGAGCGAGAAGAAAACCATCAGCGAGCACCTCAACTACAAGTTTATCATGGCGCTCGAGGGAAACGACGTGGCGTCAAACCTGAAATGGGTTATGTCGTCCAACTCCGTGGCGGTAATGACGCGCCCCACCTGCGAAACGTGGTTTATGGAAGGCACGCTGATTGCCGGATATCACTACATTGAGGTAAAGGAGGACTTCTCAGACTTGGAGGAGAAAATCAGCCACTATATAGCCCACCCCGAAGAAGCTGAACAGATAGTCAGCCATGCGCACGAATACGTGCGGCAGTTCTTCGACACGGAAAGGGAGGAACTCATTTCCCTGCTTGTACTCAACCGCTATTTCCAACTCTCAGGGCAAAAAGCATGACACAACCTAGCCCCATCCACATTGCGTTCAACATAGACCACAACTACGTGCAGTATTGCGCCGTGACGCTCCTGTCGGCCGTCAGGAACAGGGGCGTTGCGCCCTTGGCGTTCCACGTCATAGCGAACGACCTTACGGACACCGACCGCAACAAGCTGCTCTCGCTCGTGCAGGACGAGCCGCAATGCTCGCTCCATTTCTACACACCGGGCAACGACATGCTGGACGGCTTCCAGATATTGAAATTCAAGAAGCGCATAAGCCTTGCCACCTACTACCGCTGCTTTCTTTCGGAAATTCTGCCCGACGAGGTGGAACGGGTCATCTACCTTGACTGCGACATCCTTGTGCTGCAGCCGCTCGACGACTTCTTCAACCTGCCGCTCGACGGGCACCCGATAGCCGCCGTCGAGGACATTGCCAGCGACGACACGGCGCGCTATTCCGTATTGGCATACCCCGAGGCTGACTCCTACTTCAACGCCGGCGTATTCCTGGCCGACCTTGCCCGTTGGCGCAAGGAGGACGTGCCGGGGCGGTGCCTGAGCTATTACCGCAAATTTCCCGAACGCATTGTGTTCAACGACCAGGACTTGCTCAACAGCATATTCCACGGCGACAAGCTGCTCGTTCCCCTCAAATGGAACGTACAGGACGCGTTCTACCGCCCCTTGAAGAAGCTGCAGCACAAGACGGACGAGATGAAGCAAACGCTTCTCCACCCCGCCGTTCTGCACTTCACCAACAAAAAGCCGTGGAACTACGACAACTTCCACCCCATGCGCCACCTCTACTTCGAATACGAAAGCCAGTTGCCGTGGAAGCCGTGCCGCAACGCCGCAAGGTTCGCCCTTTTGCGGTTTGCCAAGAAACTCCCCTTCTTGCTGCATTTGCGCAAGGAGAAGTATATCAACTTACACACAATGTAGACAACGGATGAAAGAGGCTATATATATAAGGAATCTCGGACCGATAGTCGAAGTAGAGTTTGACGACATCAAACCGCTGACGGTACTGATAGGAGAATCGGGCAGCGGAAAGAGCACGATACTGAAAACGCTGGCCATGTTCCAATGGGTGTTCAAGATGATGAACATCCGTTCCTACTTTGCCTTGGCCGGCGTGAAGAGTCCGTTCCGCTTTTCCTGGGACACGCTTGTGCGAAACGCCGGTTTCGAGGGTTATCTGAAAGAGAACACGGAAATAGTCTACAAGAACGGAAATTGCGAGATATCCTACCGCGACGGGAAGTTGAACACGGGATATAAGTTTGAGGAAGAAGAACTGTCATTGGAGAAAATCGCCTTCGTGTCAGACAAGAGAAACCTTATCTCTGACATTATGGCGGCACGCATCCCCAAAAAGGTTGACAGTTTCTATCTGAACGAGACCTTGGAGGATTTCAAAAAGGCAACCCGCATTATCCGGCAGCACGACATGCCCTACTTAAAAGTCAGCCTGTCGCTGGAAAAAACGGCGAACGGCGAACGCTACTTCATAAAATGCACTGAGGACGACGGTTTGAAAGTAAATTTTGAGGATGCGTCCTCGGGCATGCAGAATGTCTCGCCCCTGAGCGTCATCGTGGAATATTTCAGCAAGAGCTTCGACGTAGTGACAGCAACCAACCAAATGGTGCTGCGCTATCTGACGGAGTCGGACGGACTGAAGAATTTCTCCGCTACGCGCAACATTGGCGAAATCAAGCAGAGGAATATCCACATTCACATAGAAGAGCCAGAATTGAGCCTGTTTCCAGAGAGCCAGAAAGCGCTCGTAGACACCTTGATAGACAGGTGCTTTTCGGGAAACGAAAGGAACATTTCGTTGATGATGGCCACCCACAGCCCCTACATTGTGAACTACTTGAACCTGTTGATAGCACGTGCGGAACACGGCATTGAGCATAGCAGCAGGATTGATTTCGACAAAGTAGACATCTATGAAATTGCCGACGGGTACGCCGTATCGTTGAAGATTAAAGGGCAGGATAACGTGTTTGACACTCGCGTAATGTCCGACCCTATATCGTCCACCTACAACGAATACAACCGAATCAAAAATCGCTGAGGAGAATGGACAATTTGCTGAAAACGGATTTGGTGGGCGTTATCAACCAAAAGCGCAAAAAGACCTTACCCGAATGGACGGTCAGTCCCGTGGTAGCATCAGAGGACATTGGCGAACCCGTCTTTGATATCGTGGACAGAAAGAACTCCACGCTCTCTATAAAAGTCGCTCCCCACACAGGTACTGCTACCTACTACAACCGTTGCACCGGAACTCCTTGCGAGTTGCATTTTATCCGCTTTGAGGAGTACATGAACCAATTCGGAGAATACACGAAAGGACTGGGAAGAGCCGATTTCATCGTATGCGAGCCATCCCATGAGTATTTCATTATCCACGAAATCTCGGAGGGGAACATTAGCAGCAAGCGGTCGAAAGCGCGCAGTCAACTTTTCAGCACGCTGAATCTGCTGTACGGCGCACCTCGAGTCAAGCATTTTGTAGAGGGGTTCCGCCACAAGATTTGTTACCTCACGGCCACGGGCGACGGTCCGGCAAACAGCCCAATGGATATGGCAGAAGGGTTCAACGAAATCTACCGCCACCTGCCCGACCCCATACCGTTCAATGCTGGGCAAATCACAAAGAGAGGCATTCAAGCATTGGAAACCAGAAACATAAAGTTAGAATAGCCTGTTCACCGTGCCGCAACGCCGCAAGGTTCGCTCTTTTGCGGTTTGCCAAGAAACTCCCCTTCTTGCTGCATTTGCGCAAGGGGAAGTATATCCGCTTAAATTCATTATAGTCAATATATGGGAAACGGGAAGTGCAAACGCTTCTTCAAACGGTTGGAGGGCCGCCTCGCGCGCATCAAGCAAATTGTCTTGGTGCGGCATTTGATGCGCACCTGCTGCCGCCCTGTCGTCGGGAAATACAAGAATGAACCCATCGCCCCGACTGCCATAGGCGAGACATCCACGGTTTGGGTGTGCTGGTGGCAAGGCGCGGCGCAGATGCCGCCCATCGTGAAGGCTTGCGTGAGGTCCATCCGCCAACACGCCGGCACTCACCCCGTACAGATAGTGCACAAAGGAAACTACAAGAACTTTGTGGACATGCCCGCCGACATCGTAGAAAAGACTGAGCGGGGAATAATCGACCTCACCCACTTCTCGGACATTCTGCGCGCCATGCTCCTTGCAAAGCACGGCGGCATTTGGATGGATGCCACGGTGTTTATTCCCCGAAAGGACCTGAACGACTTCATAACGACCGACGCCCCCTTCTGGAGCTGTCGGCACAAGCCTATTTACCACAACATTTCGTGGGGCGGCTGGACGAGTTTTTTCTTTGCTTGCGGACAAGGAAACAACCTTGCGCGGATTATCGCCGAAATGCACCTTGCCTATTGGCGCACGCACAACAGACTCGTCGTTTACCTTCTTCTTGACTATTGCTTCGCCATAGCCCGTAGAACGTGCAAGCCCATCAGCCGTATGATAGACGCTACGCCGCTCTCCGCCATGGGACCTCTGGGGAAAATGCTGATGCTCCCCTACGACGAAGAGCAGTTTGCCTACCAGTGCAAGACTTTCGACTTCCACAAGTTAACCTATAAGGGAAACCTTGCCACCCGTCTGCCCGGCGGCGAAGAGACCGTCTACGGACACATTCTGAGCCTCTACGGCGTGGAAGCGTCCTAAACCCCTACTTTGCATGAGAACTTTTGCAGTAATCGTTACATACAACCGTCTGGAACTGCTCAAAGAGTGCGTGGCGGCCGTTGTCGCCCAGAGCCGCCGCCCGGACAAAATAGTCATCGTTGACAATTGCTCCACCGACAACACGGCGCAATACCTTGCGACGCTTTGCGCCGACCCGCTCTTTTGCGTCGAGACGCTGAGCGAGAACACAGGCGGTGCCGGCGGTTTTTCCTGCGGGCTAAAAAAAGCGGTGCTTATGGGTGCGGACTTTACGTGGCTCATGGACGACGACACCATTCCCGAACGCGACAACCTCGAACGGCTGCTGAAAGCGCAAGCCGCCACGCCCAACGTGGGTTATGTATGCAGCAAGGTGCTTTGGACAGACGGAACGCCGCACCTGATGAACCGCCCCGCCCTCATCGGCGACGAAACGACAGGCGGGGAATCCGTACCCTGCGCCACCGCCTCGTTCGTGTCGATACTCGTAAACACCGAGGCTGTCCTCAAAGTGGGATTGCCCATCAAGGAGTTCTTCATCTGGTGCGACGACCTCGAATACACCCTCCGCATACACCGCGCAGGGCTTGCCACGCTCTACGCCCCGGATGCGGTTGCGCACCACAAGACGGCGACAAACTACTACCCGCACATCACCTCCGCCCCCCTGAGCATGGCAAGGCGCTACTACTACCAAATGCGCAACTCGCTCTACATCATGCACACCGAGGTGCGCCGCAAGTGGCTGTTCCGCTTCAAGGCGTGGAACAAGCTGCGCATCATGAAACGCCGCATCGAAAAGCGGACCGACAACGAGAGCAAGCCCGTTTTTCTAGCCCACGTGAGGGAAGGCTACCGCGACGGCCTGACGTTCTCCCCCAAAATAGAATACATTGACCCAGCTGAAATAAAAGCACAATAGCGCACCGGCGCTCATTGCACGCAACAAAGCAACAAAATGGCAAACGAAACAGTTAAGGTACTGACCTTAGTAGTGCCTACTTACAATATGGAGGCGTATCTCGCCAAGTGCCTGGACTCCGTAACCAGCAAACTCGTCCCGTCCACGCTCGAAGTACTCGTGGTAAACGACGGGAGCAAGGACTCCTCGCTCGAAATCATGAAGCAGTACGAGGCGAAGCGTCCCGACATCGTCCGCGTCATCGACAAAGAGAACGGTCATTACGGCTCCTGCATCAACGCCGGACTGCGCGAGGCAACGGGTAAATACTTTCGTCCGCTCGATGCCGACGACTGGTTCAACACCGACGCGCTGATTCATCTTCTCAAAAACTTGGAAACCGCCACTGCCGACCTTGTGGTGACCCTTCGCACGGAGCACATCAGCAAATGCGGCACGGTACGCGAAAGGGCGTACCCGATAGAGAGCGTGGAATACAACAAAACGTACGACCTCACCCAGTTCCGATTCTCAGAATACGCCCGCCACGAGGATTTCAACATGCACAGCATGACGTGGCGCACGGAACTGCTGCGCGAGTCGGGCTTGAAGTGCAACGAAGGGGTTTGCTATACCGATTTCCAATATTGCTTTGCGCCGATAAGCCGGGCTCGTTCGCTCGTTGTCTACGACCTTTTCCTCTACCACTACAACATTGGGCGCGAGGGACAGAGCGTAGGCAACCTTGCCATGCAGCGCAACTTTCCACACATCGTCTCGGTGCTTCGTACTCTCCTCAACGACTTAGAACAGAACGCCTCAAACATCCCCGCAGTGCTTAGCAACCAAAAGTATTTCACGGACAAGGCGGCAAATACCTTTGCCGTGAGTTTCCGCCGCCAACTGGCCATCACGCCGGCCGTCTACCGCGACTTCTCCCAAATCTACGCCGCGCTCGAACGGCTGCACATCCGCAACCGCATCCTCCACAAATACTACTTCCGCATCTGGCACTGGCTCCGCTTCCGCTGGACATTAGCCACCGCCATGTTCTTCTACCGCAAGGCGCATAAGGTGAAGTAGAGCCTATATTTGATAATGAGCAACACTTCATTAGTACATTGGTATGGCAATTATAAACTGTCCCGAATGTGGTCAATCAATATCTGACAGTACAAAATATTGTCCGCATTGCGGCTATCAAAGTAAGAAAAGGTGCAACAAAACTTTGGCGACTATATTGTTGATTTGTAGCGTGATGTGTTTGGTCGGATTTGGAATATGTTCAGACGCTCATACCTGGGATAGCCCAAGAGGCATTGGGCTTGGCATATCCATTGCAGGCTTCTTTTCGTGTTTGTTAGGTGCAGCCTACCAATACAGAAAGAAGCACATCGTTACCCAATGGCTATTATCACATCGCATTGTACTGGTAGCAATCATATTGTGTGTTTGCGTCGGCGGCATCCTATTCATTAAATGGGCGACATATAAGAATCTGCCACCATCAGAACAAATACGTCTTAAATGACGTTGAGTGTTGTTACTGATCATAGTTTTATTCGCTACCGCAGAACAAAAATTATCCATTTTATTCGCTGGCAGCGAATAAAAAATGCGGTTTTTATTCGGCAGTGTCGAATAAAAACCGCATTTTTGCTACCAAAACAAGTCGTATGGAGAAAGAACTTTTCAGGACTATCATCGCAGAAAACCAAGAATACATCAGCGGCATCCCTTTGGTGCAGCGTCCCTTGACGTTGGAGGAGTACGGCAATTACGTCTTTGTCGGCGTGCGTCAAGCTGGCAAGTCCTATCTTCTTTATCAACGGATGCAGCAACTGCTTGCCATGGGCGCAGCCATTGAAAGTATCGTTTACGTCAACTTTGACGATGAGCGTTTGCAGGGAATGTCGGCAGACTGCTTCGACCTTATTCTGCAAGCCTATCACAGCATGTACGACGGGCAGCCCTTTTTTTTCTTTGACGAGATGCAGAACGTGGACGGGTGGGCTAACTTCGCCCGTCGTTTGGCAAACCAAAAGTACCGCGTATATATCACGGGCAGCAATGCTAAAATGCTGAGCCGCGACATCGAGACGGTACTCGGCGGACGGTATCTTGATGTAAGCGTCTTTCCATATAGCTTCGCCGAATACCTCAAAGCCGTTGGCGTTTCGCTCTCGTCAAACTGGCAGTACGGCAGAAAAGCCAATGACGTGCAACGCCACTTCCGTACATATTTTGAATGGGGAGGCTTTCCCGAACTCGTGAATTTCCGGGAGAAAAGAGTGTGGCTCAACAGCCTGTACAACCGCATCTTCTTCAACGACTTGGTAGTTCGCTACAAGGTGAAGAATGAGGATGCGCTGCGTCTCTGCGTGCGACGGTTGGCAGAGAGCGTAAAACAGCCCTGCTCGCTTAACCGTTTAAGCAATTTGGTAAAGTCAACCGGCACGCCGTGCAGCCCGTCCACAGTGATGGAGTATGTGCGTTACTTGCAAGAGTCGTGCCTGCTGATTTCCCTCGAAAATCACGTATCCAAATTCGTGGAAAGAGAAACCGTCAAGAAACACTATTTTGTAGACAACGGGCTGCTGCATCTATTCATCAACAACCCCAATGCTTCGCTGCTTGAAAACCTATGCGCCATCACCCTCTACAAAAAGTACGGGAAGGGGTTGTATTATTACAGCCGCAACATTGAGGTGGACTTCTACGTCCCCGAAGAGCGTCTGGCAGTCCAAGCTTGTTACCAAATGAGCGACACGGAAACCGCCGAACGGGAAGTAAAAGCCTTGACAACCCTCCACGCCCTCTACCCATTGGAGCAAGCCCTGATCATTACCTACGAGGATGAGGGAGAAATCGTTCGCAACGGACTTCAAATAAAACTGCTCCCCGTGTGGAAGTGGGTATTGGAAAGCTAAACGCAATAAGCAATACGACTGCCGCAACCCCTCCAATTCCAAAAAAGTCAATACTTATTTGGAATTGATTCCTTAAAAGTATTGACTTTTTTGGATTACGGGTGTTTTGGCTACTTTGCTGCGCGGAAAGGTTGCCGGCTTCTTGCGCTGTCTGCGAAGCCGCCGCCTCAACCGATTGGGGTTGAAGAACGGGTATAAAAAAGCAGCTACGCGGCGCGTAACTGCTCGTTTGCGGTTGTGGACCAGCTAGGGCTTGAACCTAGGACCTCCAGATTATGAGTCTGTTGCTCTAACCAACTGAGCTACAAGTCCGTTGCAGAAAGCCTTTTGGGGCTTGCCTTGCGGCGGTTGCCGCCGGGGCATCGCTTTTTTGCGTAGCCTTTGCTTTTTGCGTTTGCAAAAGTAACTTTTTTATTTTATATCGGCAACCTTGCGGGGGAGTATTTTTGACGGAGCGGATTTGCGGGGTTGGGGGCTTACCTGCCGCTGCGCCCTATTCTTGAGAAAAGGTGCGGAGATGCCGTTCGTGTCCCCGGAGTTGTCGGAATTACCTCCAAGGTTGCTGATAGATACTTGCAAGTATTCAATCGTACGCTTGCAAGTAGACGGGTTGCCGCTTGGCAAGTATTCAATATGCCGCTTGCCAAGTATTTATAGACAAGTTCGGGGACGCTAACATCTGGCACGGGGACGCTGACTGCCGCCACGAGGGACGCGACCAGAACGAGCGGCGTAATGGCGGCTACAGAGCGCGTTCGGCTAAATGCGTGCGGCCTTGGTGACGCTCTCTATCTGCTTGAGCTCCTCGCAGATGTTGGCCACGTCGGAGGTGTCGAACACGGAGATGGTGAGTTTGCCCTCGAAGAT
This sequence comes from Clostridiales bacterium, assembly GCA_963632215.1. Classification (GTDB taxonomy): domain Bacteria; phylum Bacteroidota; class Bacteroidia; order Bacteroidales; family Bacteroidaceae; genus Alloprevotella. Next base: position 15,496 of record CAVGTD010000023.1, on the reverse strand, counting down.
GCCGTCGTCGGTGTCGAGCGAGATGTGCTTGACGGTGTAGTGCGTAAGGCGGTGCAGGGTGTCGGCAATGGCGTAGAGAACGCCCTGCTGGTCGACGCCGCGCACCTCAAAGTTGGCGTCGAACGACATCATGCGGTGGGTGTCCCACTGGCAGGCGATGATGTTGTTGCCGTAGCGCGTCTTGAGCTTCACGGCCGTTTCGCAACTGCGCTTGTGCAGCTGCAAGGAGCCGTCGTCGGTGATGTAGCCCAGCACGTCGTCGCCGGGGATGGGGGCGCATTCGGCGCAGAGGCTGCACTTGCTCAGCACGTCCTCGGTGAGCAGGAGCGTTTCCTTGCGGTTGAGCTGCTTGGCCCAGCCCGGCTCGTGCGTGGCCGCGTTTGCGGCTGAACCGTTTGCGCCGTGGCCGCTCTTGTCCATAAACGACGGGAGGAAACGTCGCCAACCCTTCGAACGCGACTTTCCGCGAAGGAAGCTCAGGGCGTCGTCGGAGAGGGTGATTTTTTCGTCGCCCAACTTCACGAGGAACTCCTCGCTGGTAAGCACGTTATAGTAGTGGCGAAGTTTGTCGACAACAGCGGCAGAATATTCCATGCCTTGCTGCGAAAGGAACTCGCGGAGCGTTTCCTCGCCCTTGCGCTGCTTGTCGCGGCTCTCGCGGCGCAGGTAGGCCTGTATCTTGGCGCGCGCCTTGGCCGTGGTGGCAAAGTTTAGCCACTCGGGCTGGACGTGTTGCGTGCGCGAGGTGAGTATTTCCACCTGGTCGCCGCTCTTGAGCGTGTAGCTCAGCGGCACAAGGCGATGGTTGACCTTTGCGCCGAAGCAGTGCGAACCGAGGAACGAGTGGATGGAATAGGCAAAGTCGAGTGCCGTAGCCCCTTTGGGCATGGTTTTGAGTTCGCCCTTGGGGGTGAACACCATGATTTCGGAGGCGTAGAGGTTGAGCTTGATATTGTCGAGCAGGTCGAGCGTGTCGGGCTGCGGGTCGTCGAGGATTTCCTTGATGGAGTTGAGCCATTTGTCGAGTTCGTTCTCGTCGTACTCGGCGTTTTTGTCCTTGTACTTCCAGTGCGCGGCAAACCCCACCTCGGCAATGTCGTCCATGCGGTCGGAGCGAATCTGCACCTCAATCCACTTGCCCTGATTGGACATAAACGTGTTGTGCAGGGCCTGATAGCCGTTGGTCTTGGGGTTGGAGAGCCAGTCGCGGAAGCGCGTGGGATGGGGCTTGTAGATTTCCGTCAGGGCTGAGTAGATGCGGAAGCACTCGTCCTTTTCGTGTTCGCGGTCGGCCGGGGTGAAGACGATGCGTATGGCCAGAATGTCGTACACCTCCTCGAAGGGGATGTGCTTCTTCTGCATCTTGCACCATATTGAGTAGGGGCTTTTGATGCGTGCCTTGATGCTGTACTTCACTCCCATTTGGCGGAGTTTCTCCTCGATGGGCGGCGTGAAGTTGGCTATCACGTTGTCGCGCTCCACGTGGCTGTCGTCTATTTTCTTGACGAGCGCGTTGTAGGCATCGGGGTGTTCGTACTTGAAACTGAGGTCCTCAAGTTCAATCTTTATCTTGTTCAGCCCAAGGCGGTCGGCAATCGGCGCGAAGATGTAAAGCGTTTCGCCCGCAATCTTGTACTGCTTCGAGGGCAGCATGCTCGAAAGCGTGCGCATGTTGTGCAAGCGGTCGGAAATCTTGATGAGGATGACGCGTATGTCGTCGCTCATCATGAGCAGCAGCTTCTTGAACGTTTCGGCTTGGAGCGAGGCGCGGTCGCCGAAGATGCCGCCCGATATTTTGGTCACGCCCTCAACGATGTTGGCTATTTTCGGGCCGAAAAGGTTACAGAGGTCCTCGTTGGTGTAGTCGGTGTCCTCCTCCACGTCGTGCAAGAGGGCGGCGCATATAGAGGTAGACCCCAGCCCTATTTCGCCGCAGGCAATCTGCGCCACGGCGATGGGGTGCAGGATGTAAGGCTCGCCCGAGCGGCGGCGCACCCCTTTGTGCGCCTCCTTGGCAAAGTTGAACGCCTTGGTGATGAGTTCCACCTTGCGCCGGTGGTTTGAAGCCAAGTATGTGTCGAGCAGACGCTGAAAGGCCGCCTGAATGAGTTCCTCGTCCTTTTGTTCTTGGGGTGTCATGGCATAGTGGGATTAGGGGTGAAACACGGGGTTAAGTGAAGGATGTCGCACGGGTTACTTCACGCGGAGCTTGTTGCCCGGCTTGATCATGTCGCCCTTGATGTTGTTGAGCTTTTTGAGCTGCTTCACCGTGGTGCCGTTGCGCTGGGCTATTTCTATCAGCGTGTCGCCCTTGCGCACGGTGGCCGTCTTTGTGGTTTCCTTTTTCTTTTTGCCGCTGTTCTTGCTTCTGGACGAGCGGCTGCCCGACGAACTGCGTCTCGACGAACTTGTACGGGTGCTTGCCACGGTCTTCGTGTCGTCGGACGAAGCTTTCGAGGCCTTGCTGTCGCGGCGGCGAGCCGCCACGCTGCGGTTGTCGAGCTTGTCGTTCACGTCCACCGCACTGCGGCGCGTGAGGAGTTCGTCGGCACGGTAATTATATACGGAGTCCTTGAAGTCGATGAAGGCGTTGAGCTGGTCGGTGGGCAGACAGAGCGTCATTGCTCCGGAATTGCCCGGGATAACATCGGTGCGGTACTGGGGGTTAAGGGCGCGGATTGCCTCCATGTCGATGCCGCAAAGCTCCGACACTTGCGCCATGTGCAGGTCCTTGCTTACCACGACGGTGTCGGTCGTCACGGGGATGCGCGTCTTCATGGGGCAGATGTTGTGCTCGCAGTAGTAGTTCATGATGTAGTTCGCCGCGATGAAAGCCGGCACGTAGCCGCGCGTCTCGCTGGGCAGGTAGGGGTAAATCGTCCAGTAGTCGCGCGTGCCGCCGGCGCGGTGGATGGCCTTGTTCACCGTAGACGGCCCGCAGTTATAAGCGGCTATTACGAGACTCCAGTCCTTGTATATCTTATAGAGGTCGGCAAGGTATTTGGCCGCCGCCCACGAACTTTTGTAAGGGTCTTGCCGCTCGTCGATAAGGCTGTTCACGGTAAGCCCGTAGCGTTTGCCCGTGGCCAGCATAAACTGCCACAAGCCCACTGCGCCCGCCGGGCTCTTGGCCTTCGGCTCGAACGCCGACTCAATGAACGGCAGGTATTTCAGTTCGAGGGGCAGCCCGTAATAGTCGAGAGCCTCCTCGAAAATAGGCACGTAGAAGTTTCCCGCTCCCAGCGCATACGACACTGTGCGGCGCAAGCGTCCGCTGTACTGGTCGATGAACTTCTGCACCACGCTGTTGTAGGGCATTTCCATCACGACGGGCAAGCGGCGCAAACGCTCCTGGTACTCCTCGGCGGTAAACGTGGGGTTGTAGTCGGCGTTGACGCACGTGGTGTCGGGATAGAGGTACTTTTTGGCCATCCACTCGTTGATGAGCGAATCGCAGTTGGCGGTCATGCCTTCGGGCAGGGCGATGAGTTCGTCGCGCCCGCGCTGGTCGTCGTGTACGGTGATTGACTCTGCCGCGGTCTGCGCCGTTGCCCCTGTGGCAAACAGCGAAAGAGTGAGCGAGAGTATGAGAGATTTCAGAGATTTCATTGGTCTTTTTCTTGTTCTTCTTCGTTTGCCGACGCGGCAAACAACGGGAATGCAAAGCCTGTCGTCAGAGCCTTGCCTAAAAGTTCAGGCTGCACCCTACCCCGTAAGCGTTCTTCGAGGTGCTTCCCAAGAGCGAGGGCGCGCTGATGACCGACGGCTTTACGCGGAGGCTCAGGTCGGGACTGATGTCGAACTCCGAGAGCTGGGCGTCGACGTAAGCGTCGATTACGGAAATGAGGTAAACCCCCACAAAACAGAACGCGCTAAGGTCGCGGTAGCGGCGGTAGTAGTCCTTTTTGCGTTTGAAAATGCTCTTGAACTGGTCTTCGCGCCCGGTAATGTCGTATCGGGGCGGGAGCATCTCCATGTACGACTTGGTGTTGGGGTCGTCGTCCATGATGTCGAGATAGGCCTGCGAGTAGTCGCGGTACATCATCTGATTCCACATCAGGGCGTAGGCGCAACCGAGAAATCCGCCGTAGATAATCGGCAGCTTCCAATACTTGCGGTTGTAAATCTGCCCTGCCCCGGGGAGTACGAGCGAGAGCCAAAGCGCCTTGTTGGGGTTGGGTTTGAAAGCTGCCTTGACCGCCTCGGGCACTTTGACGGGCTGCTTGACCAAGGAGTCGGCCAAGTGGCGCAAGCGCGCGGTGTCGACCATGGCGGCAAGCGTGTCGGGGTCAGACACTTCCTCGCCCTTTCCGGCAGACTTTTCCGTCTGAATTTCAAGGGCTATCTGTTCCGCGTTCTTCGCGGTGTCGGGGCGGCACGCCTCCGTTTCGGGACAGGAGTTTACTAAAACAGCCAAAGCCGAAGCCTTGGGGGAGACTCCGACTTTTGCGGTGGTTGCGGCGTGCAGACACATACTGTTCAGGCACACGGCAAGCAATGCCACAAAGCAAGTTGCGCTTAGTGTTTTGTGCAAACTCATCCTTCTTCGATGTATGGCGGCCAGTGCCGCTTAGCCTATTTTGTCGAGTAATGCGATGATGCGTTCCAGTTCCTCCTCGGTGGCGAAGGGTATGCTGATTTTTCCCTTTCCCGCCTGCGAGCAAGTCATTTGCACCTTGGTGCTGAACCGCTCTGAGAGGCGTTCGCGAAGTTCCTTGAACTCCTCGGGCAGCCGCTGGCTGGCGGTTTTGTTTTTCAGGGTATGGCGTCCGCTGCGGAGGGTTTCGCCGGCGTTGAGTGCCTTGACCATCTCCTCCACCTGACGCACGGAGTAGCCCTTTTCGCGTATTTCGTTGAAGAGCTTCACCTGCAACGAGGGCTTCTCCAGTCCGAGCAAGGCACGGGCGTGCCCCTGATCAACCTCCTTGTTTTGCAGAGCCACCTGCACCTGTGCGGGCAGTTTGAGCAAACGCAGGTAGTTGGCCACCGTGGCGCGCTTCTTGCCCACCTTTTCCGAGAGTTTGTCCTGCGTAAGGTTGTACTGCTCTATCAGGTTTTGGTAAGCTAAGGCTATTTCGATGGCGTTCAGGTCCTCGCGCTGGATATTCTCCACGAGGGCCATCTGCATCATGTTCTCGTCGTCGGCCGTACGCACATAGGCGGGAATGGTGGTAAGCCCGGCCAGCTGCGCCGCGCGCCAACGCCGCTCGCCCGCAATGATTTGGTACGAGCCGTCCTCCATCAGGCGGAGCGTAATGGGCTGGATGATGCCTATCTGCCTGATGCTGTCGCTAAGTTCCTGCAACGCCTCGGGCTGAAACTCGCGGCGCGGCTGGTTGGGGTTGGCTTTTATTTTGGAAACAGGCACTTCGTTGATGCTCGACGATCCGCTGGTGTGGACTTCCTCTTCGGTCGAGATGAGTGCGTCGAGACCGCGTCCGAGTGCCGGAAATTTCTTGTGTGATGGCATAAGGCTGTCAAATCTTGTTCTTCTTGATAATCTCTTTGGCCAAAGCCAAATGGTTCTTGGCTCCCGTCGACTCCGCATCGTAGAGAATGGCCGGCAAGCCGTGGCTGGGAGCCTCGGAGAGCTTCACGTTGCGCTGGATTACCGTCTTGAACACCAATTCCTGGAAGTGGCGCTTCACCTCGTCGTAGATTTGGTTGGCGAGCCTCAGGCGGCTGTCGTACATGGTGAGCAGGAAGCCCTCAATCTCCAACGCCGGGTTGAGCTTCTTCTTGACAATCTTGATGGTGTTGAGAAGTTTGGAAATGCCCTCCAACGCAAAATACTCGCACTGCACGGGAATAATCACCGAGTTGGCAGCCGTAAGGGCGTTTACCGTGATAAGTCCAAGGGAAGGGGAACAGTCAATCAGGATGTAGTCGTATTCGGGAGCGAGCTGGCTGAGCAGTTTCTTCATGATGTACTCGCGCCCTTCGAAATTGAGCATTTCCACCTCCGCGCCCACAAGGTTGATGTTGGAGGGGATGATGTCGAGCCGCTCAATGTCGGTGGTGTAGATGGCTTCGTGCGGGTCAGCCCCGTTGATCAGGCACTCGTAGATGGAGCAGTCTACCTTGCTCAAATCAACCCCTAGACCCGACGAGGCGTTGGCCTGCGAGTCGGCGTCGATGAGCAGCACACGCTTTTCGAGCGTGGCAAGCGATGCAGCAAGGTTCATGGAAGTCGTGGTTTTCCCAACGCCACCCTTTTGGTTGGCCAAAGCAATGATTTTGCTCATAGAAGTGTGTAAAAGGCGTTTCCCGTATGTGTTCCGTGGCTTGTTGAGTACCGAAAAGGAATAAATGCGAACAAACCCCAGCCGCCGCAACAAGCCACCTTTTGTAAGTTGCAAAGGTAAGAAAAAAACAATAACCGCTCAGCCGCTAAACTTATTTTAGTATTTTTGCAAAAGCAAACGAACTCACGCAGTATCAAACACTTTATGCGACCTTACATCCTCATTTCGAACGACGACGGTGTTGCCGCGCCCGGCATCAATTTCCTTGTGGAGACGCTGCGCCCGTACGCGGACATTCTGGTGATGGCTCCCGACAGCGCGCGTTCGGGCTTCTCGTGTTCCATCACCTCGGCGCTGCCTATCACCTATAAGGTGCTGCGCGAGGAGGAGGGGCTGACCGTTTGCTCTTGTTCCGGCACGCCCGTCGACTGCGTGAAGATGGCTCTCAACCTGTTTAAGGAGCGCAAGTTCGACCTCGTGATAGGCGGCATCAACCACGGCGACAACGCCTCGGTTAACGCACACTATTCGGGTACGGTCGGCGTGGCCACCGAAGGGGCGTTGCAGGGCTATCCCTCTGTGGCGTTCTCGCTCTGCGACTACAGCATGAAGGCAAACTTTGAGCCGTTGCGCCCTTACCTTGTCGACTTTATGTTCAAAGCCATTACGATGTCGTTGCCGCCTTTCACCTGTTTGAACGTAAACTTCCCGAAAGCGGAAAAGTTTGCAGGCATCAAGGTGTGCCGCATGTGCCGCTCGCGCTGGCAGGAGGAGGTGGAGCCGCGCAAGCACCCCCACGGAAGGGACTACTACTGGCTGGCCGGCTATCCCGAAAACCTTGAACCCGAAGCTACCGACACCGATGCCTGGGCGCTGGAACACGGCTATGTAGCCGTCACGCCCATGCAGTTGGACGTAACAGCCAACGAACTTGTTGAAGTTTTGAAGAACATTCTTTAATTTGGCGGACAGGTTTCCGCCAAACGGACGAAGCGTCACGATTTATTCCACGTCGAAATAAATCGTGACGCTTTTGTATACTGCGTATTGCTGCACTGCCGTGCGAGCCTCGAGCAAAGTGCGGCGCACACCCTGCACGGGGAAGTCGAGCGGCACCTTCACCATCACCTTGCGGATGTAGAGCAACTGGACACGGCTCACCAAGGGGCGGTCGGGGCCTAATATGCCTTCACGGAAATGAGGACGCAAAAGGGCGGCGAAATGCTGCGCCGCATGCTCTACCACCTCGTCCTTGCGGTGTTTGAGGTATACGTTTATCAGCCGGCAGAAAGGCGGGAAGCAGAAAGCCTGCCGTTCGGCTATCTGCGCCCGATACATTGAGCGGTAGTCGCCGGCCACCACTTGGCGGATGATGCTGTGGCCGGGCTGTTTGGTCTGCAACACCACCAAGCCCCGTTCGCCCCGTCGCCCGGCACGCCCAGCCACCTGCGAGAGCATTTGGTAGGCGCGTTCCCAAGCTCGGTAGTCGGGCAGGTTGAGCATTTGGTCGGCATTGAGGATGCCCACCACGCGAACTTTCCCGAAGTCGAGTCCTTTCGTCACCATCTGCGTGCCGATGAGCAGGTTGGTCTTGCCGTGGGCAAAGTCATTGATAATGCCCTCGTAGGCTGTACGGGAGCGGGTTGTGTCGAGGTCCATGCGCACAGCGCGGGCTTCGGGGAACACCGTCTCGGCCTCTTGCTCTATCTTTTCCGTACCGCACCCTTGGTCGCGCAGGTCCGTTTCGCCGCAACAAGGGCATGCCTCCGGCACATTGTGCTGTGCCCCGCAATAGTGGCAGATGAGTTTGTGGATTTGTTTGTGGTACGTCAGGCTGACGTCGCATCGGGTGCAGCGCGGTGTCCAGCCGCAAGCCTTGCATTCCAGCACGGGAGCATACCCCCGGCGGTTTTGGAAGAGTATTGCCTGACAGCCCTCTTTCAACGCCTTGTCTACTTCCACGACGAGCCGCGGCGAAAAGGGCGTTTTCATGATTTTCTTTCGTTGCAGCTCTTTCACGTCCTCTATAACCACCTGCGGCAGTTGCACGCCGCCGAAGCGTTCGAAGAGTTCTACCAAGGCGTACTTCCCTGTTTGGGCGTTGTGATAGGTTTCCACGGAGGGCGTGGCCGAGCCGAGCAGCACTTTCGCCCCCAGTTGGCGCGCAAGCAGGATTGCCGTGTCGCGGGCGTTGTAGCGAGGGGCGGGATCTTGCTGTTTGTAGCTTGCCTCGTGTTCCTCGTCCACTATAATAAGCCCCAATTTCCGGAACGGAAGGAAAAGCGACGAACGCACGCCGACAATCAGCGGACAGGCGTTGCCAGTGAGTTGGCGTTTCCAGAGTTCCACTCTTTCGGCATCGGGAAATTTGGAATGGTACACGCCCATCTTGTTGCCGAAGACCTTTGCAAGGCGTTGGGTAAGCTGGGTGGTAAGGGCTATCTCTGGCACGAGGTACAGCACTTGTTCGCCACGGCGCAAGTGTTCGCGAATGAGTTGGATGTAGATTTCGGTCTTGCCGCTCGATGTCACGCCGTGGAGCAAGCACACGTTCTTTGCGCTGAACGCCTGGCCGATTTCATCGTACGCCCGCTGTTGCTGCGGCGAGAGGGGTTTGGCGAGCGTGGTGCCGTCGTCGTGGCTCGTTTCGATGGCCGTGCCAAGACGAGGCACGGTCCGCTCGTAGGTTTCAAGCACACCTTTCTTGCGCAAGGCTGCAAGCGCAGCCGCCTGGGCGGACTCGGGGCAAAGCAGCTGGCGGCTGACTGGTTTCAGAAGCCGGGCGTTTTGCAGAGCCACGGCTGCCGTAGCCTCGGAGAGCGTGAGGTAGCGCACGAGCAACGCCTCTTGCATGGGGGCGCGTTTCAAACTGTCGAGCGTTTTGTGCAGGGCTTCCTCGGTTTGGCATTGGGGACTGAGGCGCACTAAGGTCTCGGTACGGGGGCGATAGGTGGAGGCAAGCGTTTCGCGTACGGAAGCCAGCCCTAAGTCTATCAGCCGGCGCACGCACCTGAGTACTTGTTTGGCGTTGGTCTGCCTTTCTATTTCGGCAATGGTCTTGCCTTTTTCGTCGTCGAGAGCCGTCCACACCCGCTTTTCGGTATAGGTCAGCTCTTCTTCGAGGGCATGCACGTTCTCCGCCGCGTCCGCTGCGCGCAATATCAGCGTTTCGCTTTCGAGTTTCAGCCCCGTAGGCAATGCGGCTTTCATCACCTCGCCCAACGTACACATATAATATTGCGCCATCCAGTCCCAAAGTTTCAGTTGCTCGGGAAGTACGATGGGCGCGCCGTCGACCGTTTCGCTGACGGTTTTCACCTTTACTCCGTCAACGGGCGGCTCGGCGTGTACGTTGGTGACAATGCCCGTGTAGAACCGCCGCGCGCCAAACTGCACCACTACCCTTTGCCCCACGCCGACTTGCCCCTCCAGTTCTTCTGAAAGGGCGTAGGTGAATGTGCCGTCGACGGCAAGGGGAAGAAGTACGTTTATCACAATGAGGGGGATTGCAGATTATCCAAACAGGCGAGCATCTGCTTGGCGGCTCTTTCGGGCGCGCCGGGATTGCCCAGCTTTTGCGCCATTTCGTCATAGCCCTGCAACTGCGCCAGTCGGGCTGGGGAGTCGGGGGGCAGGAGTTGCTTGATGTGGCGGGAGAGGTCTTTCACGTTCATCTTGCCAGCCACCAATTCGGGTACCACTTCGCGTCCGGCAATAAGGTTGACGAGCGAGATGAAAGGCACTTTCAGAAAATAGGGCTGCAACTTGTTGACAATGCAGCCGCCGCGCATATAGTAGCACACCACTTGCGGCACGCGGAACAGGGCGGTTTCGAGCGTGGCCGTCCCGCTCGTTACCAGCGCAAGCGTGGCACGCGAGAGAAGGTGGAACGTCCTGCCCTGCACAAGCGTCACCCGGCTGCGGTCGGTCAGCGTTCGGGAGAGGATGCGCTCATAGAACGCCGCCTCAACCGACGGGGCTTGCGCTATCACCAGCCGACAGTCTGTCCCAAGTCCCTCCACGGCCAGCAGCATTCGGCTGAGGTTGTCGTTTATCTCTTGCCGGCGCGAACCGGGCAGCAGGGCTATCGTGCGGCCGTCGGGCTGCGGCGCGCCGTTCTCGCTCTGAAACCTGGCCACCTCGTCCACGCTGGGATTGCCCACGTAGTGAATGGGGTAATGGTGTTTCCCCTCGAAAAAGTCTACCTCGAAAGGCAGAATGGAAAAGAGCTGGTCGACGTTGGCACGGATGTCCTTGATGCGGTGTTCTTTCCAGGCCCATATTTTGGGCGAGATGTAATAGAACACGGGGCAGAGGGCGTGGCGTTTGGCAAACTTTGCCATGCGCAGGTTGAACCCTGGGTAGTCCACGAGTATCAGCGCATCGGGTTTCCAGGCGGCTATTTCTTCTTCGCAACGCTTCATGCCCCGTAGGATGGTTCGCAGGTGGAGTGCCACCTGCACAAAACCCATATAGGCGAGTTCGCGGTAGTGGCAGAGCAACTGGCCGCCGGCCTGGCGCATCAAGTCGCCGCCGTAGCAACGAAACTCTACGCCGGGACAACGTTCGGCAATGGCTTTCATGAGATGGGAGGCGTGAAGGTCGCCGCTGGCTTCGCCGGCTATGAGAAATATGCGCATAACGTTTGTGATTGGGAAAAACGCCGGGCGAAATCAGAACGTGTTTGCCGCAAAGCGCAAACGCCCTGATTTCGCCCGGCGTAACTGTGTGCCTTTCTTATTTCTTGGCGGTGAGTTCTATAATCTTTACCACGAGTTCAGACGCCTTCTGCAACGAGGGGATGGGGAGGAACTCATGAGGACCGTGGAAGTTTAAGCCGCCGGCGAAGATATTGGGACAAGGAAGTCCCATGAACGAGAGCTGTGCGCCGTCGGTGCCGCCGCGAATGGCGCGCACCTTCGAGGGGATGCCGCATTGCTTCATCGCTTCAAGCACAATGTCTATCACGTGAGGCACGGGTTCTATCTTCTCGCGCATATTGTAGTACTGGTCGCTGACCGTCGCCGTCACGGTGTCTTCGCCGTAACGCTCGTTCATCCACGCCGTGAGTTTCTCCACGAAATCCTTGCGCTTCTCGAAGCGTGCGCGGTCGTGGTCACGGATGATGTAGCTAAGGCTGGCTCGCTCTACGTTGCCCTCAATGCCGAGCAAGTGGTAGAAGCCTTCGTATTCCACCGTGTGTTCGGGCGTTTCGGCCACGGGCATGGCAGCGGCAAACTCAGCCGCCACACGGGCTGCATTGACCATCTTGCCCTTGGCGTAACCCGGGTGGACACTCACGCCCTTGATGTCGATTTTGGCGGAAGCGGCGTTGAAGTTTTCGTATTCCAATTCGCCCAGCTCGCCGCCGTCCATCGTGTAGCCCCATTCGCAACCGAATTTCTCCACGTTGAACTTATGCGCGCCAAGCCCAATCTCTTCGTCGGGATTGAAGCCTACTCTCACACGGCCGTGCTTCACTTCGGGGTGGGCAATCAGGTAGACCATAGCCTGCACAATCTCGGCAATGCCGGCCTTGTCGTCTGCCCCGAGCAGGGTATGCCCGTCGGTCACGATGATGTCCTCGCCCACATGGTCGAGCAGTTCGGGGAATTTCTTGGGGGAAGTGACGATGCCGTCTTGCTCGCTGAGTACAATGTCGCCGCCGTCGTAAGCCTTGACAATGCGGGGCTGCACGTTTGCGCCGGAGCAATCGGGACTGGTGTCCATGTGCGCAATGAAGCCGATGGTCGGCACAGGCTCGTCGGTGTTGGCCGGGAGCGTGGCGTATACATAGCCGTTCTCGTCCATCTCCACCTCGGTCATGCCGATAGCCATGAGTTCATCACGGAGGTACTCGGCGAGTTTCAATTGCTTCGATGTACTGGGAGTGGTATCGGCGTCTTCGGCGCTTTGCGTGTCGAACGACACGTATTTGAGAAATCTTTCTACAATATCCATGGCGTACGCTATATATATAATGTGTGCGGCAAGCGATTACTTCACCACGCCTTCCTTTATCAGATATTCCGCAATCTGGACGGCGTTCAGGGCTGCGCCCTTGCGTATTTGGTCGCTCACAAGCCAGATGGTCAAACCGTTGGGGTTTGCCAAGTCCTTGCGCACGCGTCCTACGTAAACGGGGTCTTTACCGGCAAGGAAAAGGGGCATGGGGTATTCTTTCTTCTCGGGGTTGTCCATGAGTACGAGTCCCTCGCCCTGGGCGATGGCTTTCTTGGCGGCTTCCACGTCAACGGGGGCTTCGGTTTCAAGCCAAATGGCCTCGGAGTGTGAACGGAGCGAAGGCACGCGCACGCAAGTGGCCGAAGTGACCACGTCGGAGTGCATGATTTTCTTCGTTTCGTTGTACATCTTCATTTCCTCCTTGGTGTAACCGTTCTCTTGGAACACGTCGATTTGGGGAATTACGTTGAACGCCAGCTGATAGGCAAACTTGTTGACTGTGGCGGGTTCGCCGGCAAGCACTTGGCGATACTGTTCCATGAGTTCGTCCATGGCTGCCTGACCTGCGCCGCTGGCAGCCTGATACGAGGCTACGTGCACGCGCTTGATGTGGCTGAGTTGCTCAATGGCCTGCAAAGCCACCACCATCATGATAGTAGTGCAGTTGGGGTTGGCAATGATGCCGCGCGGACGGGTCAAAGCGTCTTTGGCATTGCACTCTGGCACAACGAGAGGCACATCCTCGTCCATACGGAAAGCCGAAGAGTTGTCGATCATGATGGCTCCGTACTTTGTGATGGTTTCGGCGAACTCTTTCGAAGTGCCTGCGCCGGCCGACGTAAAGGCGATGTCAACGCCCTTGAAGTCGTCGTTGTGCTGCAAGAGTTTTACGGTGTATTCCTTACCGCAGAAAGTGTATTTTGTACCTGCGCTGCGGGTTGAACCGAAGAGCAGCAAGTTGTCAATGGGAAATTTGCGTTCCTCCAACACACGGAGAAACTCCTGGCCTACGGCACCGCTGGCGCCTACAATAGCTACGTTCATAAGTTTGTTTTCTGAGTTGTGTGCTTTTCAAGGCGTTACAAAGCCTGTTTGCTTGCAAATTTACATCTTTTTCTTCAAAAGGGCTTCCCGGGGTTTTCCGCTGCCGCTTGCCCCGTGAATGCCTGTCACTGCTCGTAATGGTCGAAAAGGAAATCGTTGTAGGGATATTTCTGCACGTGGAGCTGCTTGATGCGGGCGTAGAACAATTCTTTGAGTTCGTCGATGTGTTGCTTCTCGCGTGCGGAAATGAAGATGCAGTCGCCGCCCATCTTTGCCATCCACGTGTGGCGCAGTTCTTCAAACGAGCGGTTCTCGGCTGTGGCGGGCGTAAGGTCGTCGGCATCCTTTTCGGTCCATGTATATGCGTCGATTTTGTTGAACACGAGCAATTGGGGCTTGTCGCTGCACCCTAAGTCGTGAAGGGTTTTGTTCACCACTTCTATCTGTTCCTCGAAGTCGGGGTGCGACACGTCGGCCACATGGACGAGCAAGTCGGCCTCGCGCACCTCGTCGAGCGTACTCTTAAAGGAGTCAACAAGGTCGTGGGGAAGCTTGCGGATGAAGCCCACGGTGTCGGCCAAGAGGAACGGGAGGTTGTCGATGATTACCTTGCGCACAGTGGTGTCGAGCGTGGCAAAGAGTTTGTTTTCGGCAAACACGTCGCTCTTGGCAAGGAGGTTGATAAGGGTCGACTTGCCCACGTTGGTGTATCCCACCAACGCCACGCGGATAAGGCGGCCGCGGTTTTTGCGCTGCGTCGTCTTCTGTCGGTCGATGTCGGTGAGGCGTTGTTTGAGCAGGGATATGCGGTTGAGGATGATGCGGCGGTCCATCTCCAGCTGGGTCTCACCCGGGCCGCGCAAGCCTACCGAACCCTTTCCGCCGCCCGAACCAGAGCCGCCGCCCTGACGTTCAAGGTGGGTCCAAAGTCGCTGCAAGCGGGGGAGCATATAGCGGTACTGGGCCAGCTCCACCTGTGTCTTCGCATTGGCCGTCTGGGCGCGCATCGCGAAGATATCAAGGATAAGGTTCGTGCGGTCAAGGATTTTCACCCCGAGGGCGCGCTCAATGTTGCGGAGCTGCTTGGCGGAGAGTTCGTCGTCGAAGATTACCATTCCCACCTCGCGTTCTTCTTCCTCTTCGTGTTCAATAAAGGCTCTTATCTCCTCGAGCTTGCCCTTGCCGACGTAGCTCACCGACGAAGGGCCGTCCATGCGCTGCGTAAACCGCTTGACGGTCACTGCTCCGGCCGTCTCAGCCAAGAACTGGAGTTCGTCAAGGTATTCGTTGGTCTTTCGCTCGTTTTGCGTCTTGGTTATCAAACCGACCAAAACGGCGGTTTCGGCTTTTATCTCTTCTGTTTCAATAAATCCTTGCATAGGGGATGGGCTTATGTCGTGTAGGCGGCATCAACGGATGCACTGCAAAGTCGCCAGTGGCGTTTAGGGTGTCCTCAAAATTGCCACCCTGAAAAAAGAAAAGCCCGTTCACGCTTTTGATGTGAACGGGCCTTGTGTTGTTTTCTTACTTGCGCAGACCGAGGTTCTTAACCAAATTACGGTAGCGTTCAATGTCTTTGTTCTTGAGGTACTTCAGCAAAGCTCTGCGCTTGCCTACGAGCTTCACGAGTGAACGCTCAGTCACGTTGTCCTTGCGGTTCACCTTCATGTGCTCAGTAAGGTGGGCAATGCGGTAAGAGAACAAAGCCACCTGGCTTTCAACCGAACCCGTGTCAGTTGCAGACTGGCCATACTTACCGAAGATCTCTTGCTTCTTTTCAGAATTCAAATACATGATGTAAAAATTTAATTGAGAGTGATTGGATACCGCTACGCTCCTATCTGTCCCAAAAGCGCCGTTTCACGCCCGTGCCGCCCTCGTCCGCTCCTTTCGTCCGCGAACGCCAGCCGCCCGGGTTTCTGTGCCCTTTCTCGTGCGTAGCGGCTGCAAAGTTAACAACTTGCGGCAATTAAGCAAAGCGCAACTCTTTATTTTCAACGAGTTTGGCGTTTTCCATAAAAATCAGGGCAAAGTCACGTTGCGTCAGCAAAGTGACTTTGCCCTGTGATTTTGCGGCGGGGGAGGCCAAGAGTGTTTTTGGTGTAGAAATGCAACGACAATGTCCGCAAACCGCGCCCCAACGGGGCAGCTCCCCATAGCCCAGGGCAGAGCCGACACGAAGTGGCGGCGTCACCCTGGGTACTCGCCCGGACACATTCGTTTGCGCCCTGACGGGGCAGCTC